>QMLL01000202.1 GCA_003646715.1 Deltaproteobacteria bacterium | reverse complement strand
TCTAGGTGTGTGAAGAAACCATGGCACATTGTTCCCCCAACCTTTTTTCTATAGCAGATATACACGCTCCATTCCGGCAATCTATAAAACAGCTCTGTAGGCAAATTCCCAACGAGAGGGGTAGAGCTTATCTTGCTTTCTATCTCCGAATGAAACTGGTAAATCCCTTGCGTTGTTCTCCATGGCGCAAGAGCAGCCAGTACCTGTGATTCCTTAATAGCGGTTAATTGGACTGTCATCGGAAGTTGATGAAAATCAGGGTGGCCTTTTGTCAAAATGGTGAGGTACCCGGCCATCGGCATGAAACACCAGTCTGGGCAACCAAATCTCTTCTTAAGTTGCTCTCTTGCTCTGTCTATATCCTTCCAAATTCCCGGGTATCGCTTGCCCAATGCTGTCAAATGTCTCTGTAAACGTTGGATTACCTCCTGGGCTTCGCTCATTACCACAAGACTCCACTCAAATCAGAAGAGGGTAGTTGACTTTTCAACCCTCACTTTTCTTCTACTTTCTTATCTCCGTCCAGAGTCCCGCCCTTTCGCGGATCAACCGGAAGTCTCTTATACCTGCCTTCTCAAGGGGCTCTTGAAAAGCCCCAGGTGAACTGTAAACCTTAGCGGCCTCCCCCAATGACCTATCTCGAAGTTTCCTCATCCTTTCAAGCTCATTATCATTTACATATCTTCCAAACCCACCACCTACAAGGGCAATGCCTCCTTTCTTGAGGATCCTGTAGATCTCTTTCAACACTTTAGGTTTGTCTTCCCAGCAGTGGTATGCACCCCTGCTGATCACAAAATCGGCAAATTCGTCTTCAAACGGGATCTTATTTGCATCTCCAAGTACAGGGATTATTCTTTCTTTTAGTCCTTCCTTTTCGATGTTCATCCGAGCCACTTCGTATATGGGCTTAGCTTTCTCAAGCGCATATATCTTCAAATCCGAGTGCTTACAGAGCTCGATTGCAAATACCGCTGTTCCACATCCAACATCAACCCCTATCCCTCGAAGGGGACCATAGTCCTCGACTATCTGGCGAACGGTGGAGCGAATGGCCGGCATGAAGTTTTTCTTTACCTTCTGGTCGAACTCCTTTGCCTTCGAAAGATCCATTTCAGAGTATTGAGCGGGTACACGATCTTCATTCATTTTAGACTCCTTTCTGCCTCAACTGCTTTCCGACACTTTTGGCTCTTCGCCTCCTTGTGGAGACAATCATCATTCTTTTTTGCGTTCTCTTGACGAAAAGTTTTCTCAGTCGCACGAGCTCTTCTTTCTCGGGACTCTCGTTTATTAGGTGATCGTTAAAGAAAAGGGCGTAGACTGTCTCCCCCATTTCCTGTCTCCTCTGGTTCGGATTATGTTACTAAATCTATAATAGTTATGTAACAAACGCAAGGGAAAAAGAGATAATTTTCAAGTAGTTTTCGTTGAGAAATGGAGTTTGGCAGGGTAGGGGATGTTACAAAATATTTTGTAACATCTATTAAAATACATACGAACCACCAGCGCTGTATTATCCTTGACTTTATTAGGAGCTTTACATATGCTCATGATGAAATTAACAAGTTGGAATAAGAAGACAAACATGATCACTCTAGAGAAGAGAATCCACGCAAGGGGATTTTTTGGGGTCCTGTTCTTCGTGGCCTTTACTGAAATCCTCTGAAGATCTCTTTTTTAAGCCAAGTTATCACTGCCTTATTACACAAGTATTAGTACGTACCAAGAACTAACCTGTCGGCATTATGAAAACAAGAACACTTATAGTTTTAATCTTCCTTACTCTATCTGCTTGCGTTACACCCGCGACACCTCCAGGAAAACTGGGAAAGGATGATTTTGTATGGAAAGAAAAAATTATCAATAACAACTATCATCGTGTTTACCGAAATATTACGAATGGTTTCAGAACATGCGGCGGATTTCATGGGCACATTTTCGGAACACACGTGGGTGTTCCAGATTGTTTCGTGTATCCAGATACAAAAGAAGCACTATGTGATATCTACTTGGCTGACCATGTCGGAGAAACTAGTAGCTATGTTATGGGGACAATATTAGTTAAAAAAGTAGATGAAAACAAAACCCTTGTAAGGATTGGAACAAGAAAAGGATGGTTTTCACACCGAGAGAAAGTTGAAAGAATTTGGCTTGAATTTGCTGACGGTTACTACTTCTGCAAAGAAACGAAGTGACTTGTACTTGACTTTTCCAAGTATAGATTCAGTGTGCTGGAATTTGGAAAACTTGAGGAGCAAAGACTGCAGGGTGCGACCTGCCGACATGAAACGTCAAGGGCAAATGCCGTACCATAACAGGAGTTGTCCAACAAACGGTTCAGATTGTGCTTCGCTGCGCTCTCACAATCTAACCTTATTCGTTAGGCGATCTTTTTTGTTTTTCCTAATTCTTGTAATCTTCTTTTTAATTTTTTTCCATTAATCAACTCAAGACGCTGAGGAATAAATGGTTGAATAAGCGGATCATCTTTTATTCTAGGCGCAAAATCAGAGGTGGTAGTTAAAAACCCTTTAGATACACCATCTGTTTGAAGAACCCCCATAAGAGCTCTGACATCGTTTGCAGTAACAAGGTGCCCAGGTTTATAAGCTTTCACTTGATCAATGACTCGAATTGTGCCTATTCCTTTTTTAATGGCTATTATATCTCTGCCTAAGTCACCACTTCGTGGTGTTAGGATAACTTTATCGAATCCAGCCTCCGTATAAGCACCAGCAATTATTTCTTCCCACTTTTCCGGGGAGATCTGAAAAATTGTATTTGGATCATTCTCTATTAGCCCAATAATAGCATACCAAGGTATGGTAACAGCTTTTATTAACAAGCCTTCCTTGCTTTTGCCTTCTGACACAATAACCGTTTGTAGCAATAATGAATTTCTCTCAACTCCTATGACTGTTGCTTTAATTTCACTACTAATTGTAATGGATTCTTTTATGTGAACGGAAATATTACGCAAAGAAGAACCACAATTAGGGCAAGGTTGCCTCTCTTGTGAACACGCAACATTATCCTCAAATTGATATCCACATTTTTTGCATCTAATTACAGTTTCTTCAATTGACATTAAAGTCTACTCCCCACGATTTATAAGCATAGTAGAGTAGAGCATCAGTGCGGAGACGGGATCAGGTGTGTGTTAACCGTCGCAAGCGGCGGATTCCCTCTGTCGGTCTCTTTCCTTCTGCCCCCTCGTCGAACCGAACGTCGGGTTTTTCCTGGTACGGTTCTCCGACGATCTTCCCCATGGGTTTGTCAGTTGCAAAGCACATATCTATCTGAACTGGCATAAGCCAAGTTCAACAAGTACCTTGTTGCGGATCTTCCAACTACCCCTCTTGGTATCCAGGTCTTTTTGATTCTCGAACCTTTTCCCCTATAACCCGCGGCTTCTTGAACCATGGATTAGTCCCGAGCCCTCGTGCCTCGACTCGGAACTGATCCCTTATTTTTTAGGCGCTGTCCTCTTGTGACTTCTCCTTGCTCAGATCGGCCCCACAATAACGACATTTGATTGCTTCTGACTTTATCAATTCGGCACAGTAGGGACATTTTTTCATTGACCCGCTCTGAACCGCTTCTTTTTCTACCTCTTCTTGGTTCTTCGGGACTACAAGAGCAAGAATAAAACCGAATGGCCCAAGTAGAACTCCAAGGGCAAACCAGCCACAGCCGCTCCGTCCTTTATTGGAGGCAACCACTGCGCTGACGATACCAAATAAGATCCAGATTATTAGAATCTCCATGAATGTCTCCTTTTATGCCTAACTCCCAGCTTGAGAGATGCGAATGAAGCGCAGCGAAATGAGCATCCTTCTCAAAGCTGATGTTCGACGATAAACCTATGTGTCAACGCTGCTGATAAAGTTTACCGCGTCTCGCGTAATGCTGTAGATTTCAGAACCGTTTGGGCCATAACTCAACCTCAGGAGCCCGTAACTCACCAAAGTATTTAGATCATCATCTATAAATCGCTGCTCCTCAAAATTAACTTGCCCCCCACCCTGCATTAATATCAGAGCATCAGTATTCGGACCAACCCTATGCTTCATAAATGAGGTACTTGGGGAGTTAACAAGTTGTCTTAAAACATTAATTGCCTGGTCAGAAATGCTCGTTGATTGGTAAATACTTTCAGCCAATCCTTCCATTAAATCCATGTTTTTCGCGAGCGTTGATAAGACCTCATCAATTCTATGCAGTTTGGACATTACAATTTCGTGATTTTCAGAGAGCAAATTTTCTATTTCCAATAGAGTACCTTCGGAGTTGGATATCATTTTTGCATATTCATCAAAATTGTGTGATTCTAACCACTCGAGGAAATCACTCTTTCCAACAGGAGACCCCTCTTTCCTTTCTTGCTTGAACATTCCTATCAACCCAACAATAGTTGCAAATGAGCTTGCTAATGTTAAGGGATCCATTATTTCCCTCTTTGTATGTCGAACGCAGAAGTCAGGGGCAGCTAGGGCTTCTACTGACTTCAATAATAACGATGAACTCTGAAGCATTCGATATCTTTTCAAAACGCCTCGGCCCTGGCTGTCACCTAGACTGACATG
>QMLL01000201.1 GCA_003646715.1 Deltaproteobacteria bacterium | reverse complement strand
CCCGCGCCAGGATGCAGAGCACCATCCAGACCTGGATTTGCTCGGAAAGAAAGATAAAGGTAATAAAGGCCCCTAACACCAGGAACTTGTCCGCCAGTGGATCCAGGAATTTTCCAAGTTCTGTCTCTTGATTCAAACGCCGGGCAAGATACCCGTCGAATAGGTCTGTAAGGGAAGCAAAAGCAAATACCGCAAAAGCTATCGCGCGACTCCTCTGTGATGGCTGCAAGACCAGGTATATGAAAAACGGAAGAAAGATCACCCGAAAGGCGCTCAAAAGATTCGGTATATTGAAGTCTTTTTTTGACTCATATAGTATTCCTTGTCGGCTTTCTCAGCCCCTCAATTATCGATTCTACTCCTTATCCGGTTAATCACCGCGCCTTCTACACGATCCCGAATAGTGTTTCTCTTTTCCCCATGACCCTCTAGTGAATGGTTACTTAACATGCCTTTTACTTCCCTCCTTAATGCCCAACTTCGTCATACCTTCGTAAGACTTATCTTTTCCGACATAAGTCCGTAAAACAGGATATTCATCAACTCATCAAGATAGTGATCGATTTGTTCTTCATTCTCCTGAACCAGCCAATTTACCTCAAATCCTCTTAAGGCATGGCCAATGGCCCTGGCCGTTAGAAGGACATCCTTAAGGTGAAATACCCCCTCTTCTACCCCTTCTTTCAAAATGGAGCGGATGATATCTACTTCCCGCTCAAAGAATTGGTTTCGAATCTCCTCAGCAGCAGGAAGAGATTTTCCTCTCCCCTCCCGATCCAGGTTCAGGAGATTTACAGCCCGACGCATATAATGAAACTTCGCCCTGGCAAAGGTCATTAGTTTGTCCTTTGGGGAGGATTTCCCGGCCACTGACGATGAGAGTTTCTCCACAACCTCGTCTGACTCTCTGCGAAGGACTTCCATGTAAACCTTATCCTTGCTCCCAAAGTAATTGTAGATGGTGGCTTTCGCCACCCTGGCCATGCGTGCCAATTCATCCATGCTTGTTTTTCGCAAACCGTATCGTGCGAACATCTTTTTTGCTATATCCAGTATGGTCTCAAATTTTTCCTGTTTCATCCTAGGCTCTTTCACGTTTACATATTTAGACCGAAATCGTTTTTTAGTATAGAACATAATCTATACAAATTATCAAGCATAAAGATGAAAAAGTATTGTTTGCTCTTGATTGGATTAAATCCCCCCGAATACAAAACCACCAATGCCAGTGATGCCCTCAGAATAAAAATGTGGTTTTGCTAAGGTAAGTTGTAAATGGCAACCGAAAAATGACCCACTGTGGCAGTCGAAAATTGACCCACCCTTTTGGTTGATATATTTGTATAGCTTATCAGTTAAAAGGCAATGGTATGCTGGCAACGGAGGGAGCCCGTAGGGCGACTGAAGTTGCCAGCATATCGACTCAGTCGCCACCACCGCTTTTTTATTCGTGCCAACTCACTTATGCTCTTCCCATATACTCGATGTCCTATCCGGATAAACTCATACTCATCCATACTTAGCAACTCCTTGTCCTCCTCTCTCACTAGCAATCTCAAAATCTACTAATTATAAGAGGATTTCCCTTACCAAGCATGGTTAATTTTGCGTTAGCACTCATACCTCTAACTGGTCGATTTTATGTTAGCACAACCAGAGCATTGACGCACATAAGCTTGCCACCAAGATACCCATGGCTAAGAAGTATCTCTCTGAAATCTTGGAACGGTTAAGAAAAGCTCTTCAACAGATCAACACCTACACAGAGTTGACGGTACAGATGACCGTAGAACCTTACGCTCGGGGTAAAGCAGTACTGCACTTCAAAAAACTCAAGAAAGATTCAAAAGCAATCTCTGATGAACAAGAGAACAGTAGCATCACATTGGTTGACCCTCAAGGTGTGCCTGTGCAAAATCAGGTGGCAGCAGACATCCAAGAACTCTTTGATCTTGTCCCTCAAGAGCACCAAGAGAAACTGACGATCACGAATACCATCAAAGATGGCTGCAAAAAGTATGGGACTCAATATGTTCTGAGGAACATCAAGTATACGAACTCCCATTGTAAGAAAAACTATCGTGCCTTCCTCATTAAGGCCCTTGAGAACGACTGGGGCTTAGAGCTCCAGGAAGACGAGGAAGCTAAACAACAGATGCTCCGCACTCAGGCTGAAGAAGCAAAAAAAGAGGAGCAAAAATACGAGCAGATAAGACGAATTCAAACCTACATCCGGGAACTACCGGAAAAGCAGAGGCGAGAGCTGGAAATGCAGGCTAGATTAGAGCTTGCTGATGAATTAGAAGGGAAAAATGGCTCCCTCGCAAAACTGCTTATCCGTAGCCAGATGGAGCAGATTATTCTCAGGAAGTTTAATGGGAAAGAACGTGAAGGAGATATGCTACCCACGAAGTTTCTACAACGACTCAGAATCAATTCCATCGCCGATTAATATTTTTATTGACTATAGTCGTGACTATGGTTATGCTCACAATAAAAAAGCAGGGTGATGAGCAATGCCTACAAGGACTATGAAAGCTTCTGAATTCAAAGCGAAGTGCCTCCGGCTAATGGATGAAATCGGCCAAACCGGTGAGGAAATTATAATTACCAAGAACGGGAAGCCCGTGTCTATCTTAAAACCATACTCGACCATACCAAAGACACTTTTTGGTCTCCACAAGGGGAAAATTAAAAGCAAAGATGACCTAATTGCTCCTCTTGACGTTACCTGGGATGTGGAAGAATGCTAATTCTGGATACTCACGTTCTCGTATGGCTTGATGAAGGAAATCCCCGATTGGGAACACAGGCTCTAGAAGCTATCGATCATGCTCTGGCCGATGGTCAACTGGGTGTTGCTACAATTAGCTTCTGGGAAATAGGTATGCTGGTCGAAAAAGGGCGGCTAGAAATCCAAACGGAGCTTGACACATGGCGTGTGGAATTACTCAAGAATGGTTTGATAGAAATTCCCCTTGATGGTCCAACGGCTCTTTGTGCAGCCCAGCTTGACGATTTTCATGGTGATCCTGCAGATCGCTTGATTGTCGCAACAGCACTGAAGACTTCTGCGACCTTAGTCACTGCCGACAGAAGAATTCTCTCCTGGGACAAGCTTTCGAGGAAATTAGAGGCAACACAGTGACTTTCCAGGTTGCTAGGTGGGCCCCAAACGACAGTTGTCGTTTGGGGCCCACCCCTGGCTTCCGCACGGGGGGCTACATGACAGAGAAAGCAGAAGAACATAAGCTACAAACTGGCGCAACTATCAAGCAGACCCAAGAGAAAGCACCCAAACTCTATCAAGAGCGTGCCCCCGGGAAAATCCAGAAGTTCTTCGGCCTCTTTAGGGTAGCGGATACTTCTCTGCTTAGGTCAATGGCAGAGGATAGGGGGATATTCTATGGGCTTGAAGATCAAGAATCTTATAACTCTACCTTGAGCTTCTTTGCCAGTTTGTAATCTATAGGCTTTCCAAGATCAAGTTTCTTCCAAAAAGGCTCATTATGAGCCAACTTCGAGAGTTCGGCCCCCGTTTTTCCCCCGAGATGAAGTGCGACTTTTCTAAAGACTTCGAACTCTTTTTCATCAAATAGCTTCCGATTAAAGCTTGCCGCTGTGATTTGTTCTTCTACGATTCCCTTGTCCTCGTTTATCACCTTCTCAGTAATCTCAATGTATCCGGTCTCTTGTAAAATACCGAGAATTGCATTGTAACTCTCTGGTGCTGGCCCATGCGGAAGCACTACGTAAGGGACAATCGCTTATTGGCTTTCCCTCTTTTTTGAAGTGATGGAAATCAGAGTAGAAGAGGAGCTTGTTGAGCTTCGTCTTGTTGAGCTGGCAAGTAGTAGCAAAAAAGAGAATCAGGTGAATCAGCTTCGTGATCTGAAACCTTCTCCCTTTAAAACGAGGCAATTTCTCGATCAAGGAACTAGCTTCGTCTTTCTCTTCCTCTCCAAAGACAAGGGTGTCTAATGAAACCTTAAAAAGTTCAGCTAATTTGGTAAGCCTATCCAGTGTTATCCTTGCCTCACCTGATTCATAGTTCTGAACTTGTTGATAGGAAACGCCTAAGTGATCTCCTACCTGTCTCAGTGTCAGGCCTTGAGACATGCGTAGCTTTTTCAATCTCTCCCCAAAATTTTTCAAGATAGGGTCCATTTGCCCAATTTCTACTTGACTATTACAAGTTAGACTTGTATAGAACAGTTAAGAGTGGTTCGTTACCTAGATAGCAGACATATAAGGCGACGTCTACCCCATATGTGTATGTATGTGTGCTTCTATATGCCTTCCACGTTTTTTCCATATGCTTTCCACGTTCTTCTGTGTCCTTTTGTACCCCTATATGTGCTTACATGTGCTTTTTCTATCATTCATAACCCCTTCTGGTTGTGCTAACGTAAAATTGACCAGTTAGTGGTGTGAGTGCTAACGCAAAATTGACCATGCTTGGTGAAGGAAATCCTCTTATAATTAGCAAATTTTGAGACTGCTAGTGAGAGAGGAGGACAAGGAGTTGCTAAGTATGGATGAGTATGAATTTATTCGTGTAGGACATCGAGTATATGGTAAGAGCATAAGTG
>QMLL01000200.1 GCA_003646715.1 Deltaproteobacteria bacterium | reverse complement strand
GAAAAGAGAGATCCTTCTTCTCGGGGGAATGGTTGAAGTGAGTGTCCGGGATGTTATGGATTCACTGGAAAATTTGGATACTGAGATTGCCAAAAAGATTATTGACGGTGACCGCTTGATAGACGAAAAAGAAGTAGAAATTGAGGAAGAGTGTTTGAAAATAATTGCGCTACATCAACCAGTTGCAGTGGATTTGAGGTTTCTTACGGCGGTGATCAAGATAAACAGTGACCTTGAAAGGGTTGCGGATGAAGCGGTGAATATTGCCGAACGGGTGATTGCAATTTCCAAGGAGTCTTTCGACAGGCTCCCCATTTCCTTTGCGAACATGGGAAAGAAAGCTAGGGAAATGCTGAAGATGAGTCTGGATGCGCTGGTTAATCTTGATTCTGACCTGGCATATAAAGTCTGTTTGTTGGATGACGATGTCGATGTAATTAACAACAGCAACTATCTCCAGGTAAAAAAGGCAGTCGAACAAAATCCGTCAAGGGCCGGAGTTTTCCTTGATTTATTATTAGTCTCCAGACATCTGGAGCGAATTGCTGACCATGCCACTAACGTGGCGGAGGAAGTCATCTATATGATAGAAGGCGAAATTCCCAGGCATAATAGGACTATATTGGGTGTCCCCAATAATTCGCTGGGAAGGCTTTGTTTTTAGGGCGGAGATGATAGGCAAATATAAGTGACGTTTGTATCGTAATTGTGTTTAGAAAACATGTGCTCAAAGATGTGAACAAAAAACCCTGGCAGCGCATTCTCCATTCACGCCGGAAGCGAATCTATGACCTCGTAGGAGGCGCGAGTTAGCCAGCTTTCTGAAGCACCAAATCGCCTCTATGTTCGTGCTAGCCGCATAGTGGCCGGTAGTTCATCAAGCGGGATTTGTCCAGATTTTGGTTAATTTGTCCTAGAGAAGAGGAAGATATCATTTAGTCTGTAGACTGGTCATTTCTCTAATAGCTTCATCCACCACCCGGCGGACATCAGCCAAGCATCATTTGCCTTTAGGATTTTTTATTTCACACTGACAATTTCCTGCTTTTTTCTCAGCTTTAATCTTTTCCATTATTGTTGACTTACCATTATGCTCAAAAACATCCTTTCTTATATCTTCGTCTGTGTAATTCCAACAGTAACAAATAAGTTTTGACATCTAAGGATCCCCTCCACGCAACTATGTCATTTCACTGTATATTCTCTTCCCCCTGAAATGAGAGAAGGCTACTAATTCTCAATCTAGTTTTTGGACTTGTCAAGAGAAAATGTAACATATACAAATATTCTTGCATTTAGTGCCACCATATGCAATTTTGCTTGCGTATGGTTTCAGAAGTAGGAAGAAGAGAATTTTGGATAGAAAAAATTGAGGAAGCTTGGCAAATTCCCAAATACTAAGATTCTGGCGACAGGCTCTTCGAGTTTGGGCACATCTGCAAAATTTAGAGATGCTCTCTTTTTTTCTCTCAGAAGAATATCCAGAACGTGACTTCCAGGAATGGATGAACGCGTTTTGGGCTAAAGATATTCAAGAACTTTTCAGATCAGGACCTCGATTTCTAACTACCTCGAAATATTGCAGTCAGCGCATATTGCCCATGTAATAAGGCCTTTTAGTAGTTACCGTCCTTCAGAGATTGTCTCGGCACCTAAGGTGTATGCCTTCGATGCGGGATTTGTATGCTATTGCTGAGGGCTCGGTGATTTACGAGTTGATGACTTGGGGCTTCTCTGGGAACACCTTCTTTTGAACGAAATACACGCGTGGTTTCAGTTACGGCAAGTACACTACTGGAGAGACAAAGTGGGCAATGAAGTTGATTTTGTGCTAATTTTTCGTGGATTATCCCTGGTGGTCATAGAGTGCAAATGGTCGACCGATAGCTTTGAACCAAGAAACGTGCTCGCATTTTCCAGACGTTATCCGGAAGCAACATTCTACGTGGTTGCAGCGGATGTCAAGAGAGCTTATTCTAAGAGATACAAGAATCTCTCCATAAGATTCATAAGCTTACCTGGATTAATCAGTGAGCTAAAGAAAAAAACAAAAGCACTAGGGAGACAAACAGAACAAAAATAAAAGACGCTGCAGGGGGAAACAAAAACAAAGAACAAAGGAGCCTTGGAGAGCTGGCCAGATGTTAGCTCGGAGGTTGTCCGTTTGCATCAGTTGTCACTCATGCTGTGGAAGGGTGTCAAATGTCTTGACAATCAACATCAAGTCCGTATTTATCGATCTTATATCTCAGCACTCTTTCAGATATCCCTAGAAGAGAAGCGGCTCTGAGTTTGACACCATTGGCTTCTTCAAGAGCTTTCTCGATACGTTTTTTCTCAAGAAGCGCAACAGCTTCCGGAAGCGTTAATTCCTGAAATGAATCCGGCATTGGCTCTCCATCCTGACCATTTTTTACCGAGATTGGCAAATCGTCAGATGTTATCAGGTCTTCCTCACTAAGTATTACTGCTCTTTCAACAATATTTTCCAGTTCTCTAACGTTTCCCGGAAAATGGTAGGACAGCAACATCTCCATAGCTTCACGGCTAAAACCCGTTATCTTCTTCCCGTGTTTGGAGGCATATTTCTCAAGAAAGTAGCTGGCCAGTGGTATAATGTCATCTTTCCTCTTGCGGAGCGGAGAAACAGCCACCTGAACTACATTGAGTCTCCAAAATAGGTCTTCTCTGAAATGTCCTTCTTTAACCATTCCCTCAAGGTTATGATTTGTGGCGGCTACTACCCTCACGTCACTTCTATTTTCTTTAATCCTCCAACACGGTGGAACGTATTGTCCTCAAGTACTCTGAGTAGCTTCGCCTGCAGGCTCAGCGGGAGATCACCTATTTCATCAAGAAATATAGTTCCGCCGTTGGCCGCTTCAAAGAGCCCTTGTTTGGCTTTTACTGCCCCGGTAAAGGCCCCCTTCTCGTATCCAAACAATTCACTTTCCAGCAATCCCTCAGGGATAGCGGCACAATTTATTTCCAGAAAGGGCTTTTCTTTCCTAGGACTCAGCTGATGAATAAGGCTTGCGATCATTCCCTTCCCGGTTCCTGATTCACCCAGGATTAATACCGTGGCATCAGTACCGGCCACTTTTGCGGCCAGTCCCAGTAGTTTTTTCATGGCCTGGCTTTCCGCAATAATACTGGATGAGTACTGAACGGTTAATATTTCCAGCCTGTCCTTGAGCCTTTTTACCTCGCTTCTCAAATTTTGTTCCCTTTGGGCGCGTTCTATGAGCAGTAACAACTCCTCGAGGTTAATCGGCTTGGTAAGATAATGATAAGCGCCCTTTTTCATGGCATCCACAGCACGCTCAACACTACCGTACGCAGTTATGACAATCACCTGAAGAAGAGGATGCTTTTCTTTTATTTCCTCGAGCAAGCTCTGACCTTCAACATCCGGGAGTCTCCAGTCGAGAAGCACGATGTCAAAACTTTCTTTTTCCAGAAACGACAGAGTTTCAGAGCGGTTTCTCGCATTTTTGACCTTATATCCACGATAGTTCAGGTATTCAGTAAGAATTTCTCTCTGGTCAGCATCATCTTCTACGATCAAGATCCTGGCCTTACTCATTTGTATCGCCTCCCAGGGGAATAGACAAAACAAATACCGTTCCCCCACCAGCTCTGCTATTTACCCACACCCTACCACCATGTGCCTCGGCTACTTTCTGAACAATATAGAGTCCCAGTCCTAGCCCGTTTTCTTTACTGGTAACAAACGGCTCGAAAATTCGTTCCTTCGCTTCACTGTCAATCCCCGGTCCTGTATCAGCTACTTGAAATTGTACTTCCGAAGCTATTTTCCTCACTTCCACCATCACGCTCCCACCTTCAGGCAACATGTCAAATGCATTCTGGATAAGATTCTCAAGAGCCCTGATAAGCCATCTTCTATCTGCAACAACTGCCAGATCTTCGGGTCCCAGAACGTTAAAGGTCGCATTTTTCTCCTGCGCCCTGCCAACAAATTTATATCGCAACTCCATCAAAAGATCGTTTATTTCAAATTTTTTAGGACTTATGGAGAAACCTCTGGACAACGATAACAACTCGGTTGTCAATTCCGATAACCTTGTAACCTCGCTTTTTAATCTTTGCACTATATCCGGATTAACTTTTCCTGTCTCGGACATATATTGCAGTCCTATGTTAATGGCATTCAACGGGTTTCGTACCTCGTGAGATAGCATTGCCGCCAGTTTTCCCATGGTAGCCAGTCCTTCCGACGCTCTGAGCTTTTTCTCGAGCTCTGCCTGTTTTTTTACCAGCCTGTTCACGTAAAATCCGTATAGCAAAAGGATTATTCCCGAACAGAAGAACACTATACAACCATAGAAAATTCCTTCGTGTAACAGAATTCTGGTAAATTTGGTCTCAAGTCCTACCAAGAGAAAAAGATTTTTCCCGGGAACAGGCTCTATTTCTTTGCATATATAATATATTCCGTGAAGCTCTACTCCCTCCGAACAGTGATCAAAAACGTTAAGCTCAGGAAACTTGTTCTTCGGAAAGCTATTTAACAATATCCTCGTTTTTTCAGTTATTAATACTCCAGCCAAAAAAGGCTGACTTTGAAGCTCATCAAGTAACCAGG
>QMLL01000199.1 GCA_003646715.1 Deltaproteobacteria bacterium | reverse complement strand
TTTATTTCACCCTCAAAGATAAAAACAGCCAGATACAGGCGGTAATGTTTCGGTCACAACAACGGTCTCTCCGCTTTCAACTCGAGGACGGTGCGCAAGTAATCTGCCAGGGCAGGATCGGTGTATATGAACAACGAGGAGTGTACCAGTTATACGCGGATGTTGTGGAACCCAGGGGTGTTGGTGCTCTGCAACTGGCCTTTGAACAGCTAAAGAAGAAACTCGCCGCAGAAGGACTCTTTGACTCAGACAAAAAGAAGCCCTTTCCCACAGTTCCGCAGAGAATAGCAATAATAACATCGCCCCGCGGAGCTGCGGTACGTGACGTTATAAGGATTCTGGGAAAAAGTGCACTTCCGCTGGAGATTTATATCTTTCCCGTAAAAGTACAGGGAGAAGGGGCATCGGCGGAGATAATACAGGCAATCGAAGATGCTAACAGGCTTGTGGAGAAGTATTCTTTCGATCTTTTGATTCTTTGCAGGGGTGGCGGGAGTATCGAGGACCTCTGGCCTTTTAACGAAGAAAGTCTCGCCCGAGCCATTTTCCATTCTGAGATACCGGTCATATCAGCTGTAGGGCACGAAATAGATTTTACCATAGCAGACCTTGTTGCAGATTTCAGAGCGCCCACTCCCACCGGGGCTGCAGAAATGATAGTGACACAATTGGAAAAAACCAGAACATTCCTTGTTGACACATACCGGCGCATCGGTTTACAAATTCAGAACATATTGAAATTGAAGCGCCAGTATTTTTCCACTCTAGCGCAAAGCCTGTCTGATCCGAGAAGGCTTCTCACGAATTGGCGGCTATCTCTTGATGATCTTTGTAATAGAATGATTCGAACCTATTCCGGTATCATTACCAAAAACAGGAGGCAACTTACAGAACTAGAAAGAAGAATGCATACTTATCATCCCGGAAATGTGATCAGGGACGCAAAACAAAGGTGCCTCAGGTACGAGCGAGAACTGGAAATATTCATGCGTCAGCTTATTTCCAGAAAGCAAAAAGAAGTCGAAAAAAACATGGCAAGCCTTGATTTGCTTAATCCGCTTGCCGTTCTGGAAAGAGGTTACTCGATAACGTATCTTAAGCCGGAAATGGAAATAGTTAAATCGTCGACTCAGGCAAAGACAGGTGATAAATTAAAAGTACGACTTAGCAGTGGTTCCCTGGATTGCACGGTTGAGAAAACCAGGAAAAGATCTTGACAGAACCGGATAACGGAGGAAACGTGAGTTCCAGAGTCACCAAGTTTGAAGATGCTTTAGAAAAACTATCAAAAATCGTGGAAAAACTCGAAGAAGGAAATCTGCCTCTTGATGATGCTATCAAAGCCTTTGAAGAAGGTGTCAAGTTATGCCGATTTTGCGCTAAAAAACTTGATGAAGCTGAACAAAAGGTCGCTCTGTTGTTGAAAGACCAGAAGGGAGAATTTTTTACTGAAACATTTACCCCGGAAAATAGCAACGAAAATGAGTTTTGATCTTAAGATTTATCTGGAAAACAAGCAAAAATTGGTTAACGCTGCACTGGAAAGATACTTGCCTCCGATTCAAGATCCCACCAGGAATCTCGTGGATTCAATGCGTTATAGCCTGTTCGCCGGAGGAAAAAGACTTCGCCCAATATTGTGTTTAGGTGCCGTCGAGACACTTGGTGAAGATCCTGAGTTGTGCTTGCCGGTGGCATGCGCGCTGGAGATGATTCACACGTATTCTCTCATTCACGATGATCTTCCTGCCATGGATGATGACGATCTCAGAAGAGGAAAACCAACAAACCACAAGATTTTTGGAGAAGCCATGGCGATACTGGCCGGAGACGGCCTTCTGACCGAGGCTTTTTATCTTCTCAGTAAATTTGGCCTGAACGACTTGATTAGGCCGACAAAATTGATAGAAATTATAAAGATAATTTCAAATGCGGCAGGCTGGCGGGGAATGGTGGGAGGTCAGACTATTGACATGGAATCTGAAGGAAAGCAAATCGAGCCTTCGTTGCTGGAACTGATGCACTCGTGCAAAACAGGGGCACTGATAACGGCTTCCGTGGAAAGTGGAGCAGTAGCAGCAGGCGCTGACGAAGAAAAAAGAGAAGCACTGGTAAATTACGGCCGACACTTTGGCATGGCGTTTCAGATTACGGACGATTTACTGGACGTAACAGGCAACTCGGAAGAAATGGGTAAACCTGCAGGCAGTGACGAAGCGAGGAACAAAAGTACTTTTCCTGCCCTCTACGGCCTTGAAAAAACCAGGGAAATGGCTACTTTCCACGTAAACAAGGCCCTGGAAGCACTTGAACAATTTGATGACCGTGCAACTCCGTTAAGAGAACTTGTGAAATACTTATTGAAGAGAAGAAAGTAAGCATCTTTTAATCGTTATGGATAAAACACTTTGAGGGTATGACTATGAAAAAATTGCTGGAAACCATTAATTCACCAAAAGACGTAAGAAAACTTTCGGTCAAGGAACTGGAAAAGCTGGCTTCTGAAATCAGGGAAGAGTTGATTGAAACGGTATCCTGCACCGGTGGACACCTTGCACCCAACCTTGGAACCGTAGAGCTAACCCTTGCACTTCATTATGTTTTCGATGCTCCGAGAGACAAGATAATCTGGGACGTGGGACACCAGGCATACACTCACAAGTTAATTACGGGGAGAAGAGCACAATTTAAGAAAATACGTCAATATGGTGGTATTAGTGGTTTTCCGAAAAGAAGTGAAAGCGTTTATGACCCTTTTGGCACCGGGCACGCCAGCACTTCCATCTCGGCAGCTCTGGGAATTGCCGTTGGTAAATGCCTTCAAAGAAGTTCTGGAAAAGTTGTTGCTGTCATTGGCGACGGATCCATGACCGGTGGAATTGCATTTGAAGGACTCAATCACACGGGTCATCTTGACAAAGACCTGATCGTGGTATTGAACGACAACGAAATGTCCATATCCAGAAACGTGGGAGCTCTTTCTTCGTTCTTGAGCAGAAAGCTAACAACGCGAACGATCGTAAACATGAAGAAGCAGATAGAGAGCTTCTTTAATTCGTTTCCTGGCATAGGACCCAATATACTGCAATTGATTAAAAAGAGCGAAGACTCCATCAAGACCTTCTTTACGCCGGGCATGCTCTTTGAGGCACTAAAGTTCACCTATATAGGCCCAATCAAAGGACATCGCCTTGACAGGTTAATTGAAACTTTTTCAAATGTATTGCATCTGGAAGGCCCCATTCTGGTGCATGTATGCACTCAAAAGGGTTGCGGTTACAGCTACGCGGAAAAGGATCCCTGTCGCTTCCATGGTATTGGAGCCTTTGACGTGAGTACCGGCAAATCGAAAATCAGCCTCCAGGCTCCTCCATCTTATACAAAGGTATTCGGTCAGACCATGGTACGCCTTGGCAAGTCAGACGATAAGATAGTAGCCATCACAGCGGCCATGCCGCAGGGCACTGGATTAACCGAGTTCGCTAGGGAATTTCCTGATAGATTCTTTGACGTCGGAATAGCCGAACAACATGCAGTAACTTTTGCTGCAGGGCTTGCCACAGAAAACCTGAAGCCAGTGGTGGCTATATACTCAACGTTTTTGCAGAGAGCTTTCGATCAGGTAATCCACGATGTTTGCTTGCAGAATCTGCCCGTGGTGTTTGCGATGGACCGGGGTGGATTGGTTGGAGAAGACGGCCCAACTCACCACGGAACATTCGATCTATCGTACTTGAGGCACATACCAAACATGGTGCTTATGGCTCCCAAGGACGAAAACGAATTGCAGCACATGCTTTACACTGCCGTGCAACACAATGGACCCATCGCTTTGAGGTACCCCAGGGGCAGAGGAGTTGGAGTTCCTCTCGAATCGAAGCTGAGAGAAATACCAATTGGAAAAGCGGAGATCCTCAAGAAAGGTTCGGATTTAGCCATTATTGCGATCGGTGCTACGGTTTATCCCGCTCTGGAAGCAGCAAACGAACTTAAGTTTCACGGGATTTCTCCCACGGTCGTGAACGCTCGCTTTGTAAAGCCCCTTGACGAAGAATTGATACTTGACCTTGCTTCCAAATACTCCCTGATAGTAACCGTGGAAGAAAACGTTTTACAGGGTGGCTTCGGCAGTGCTGTACTTGAGTGCCTGTGTGACCACGGGATCACCGGGTGCGTGGTGAAAAGGCTGGGAATACCGGATGAGTTTATTGAGCACGGTTCTCAGAAAATCCTTCGATCAATTTGCCGAATTGATAAAGAAGCCATTGTGGATACCGTGCAGGAACTGGTAAAGGAACATGCCCAGAAAAAAGATGCGGCTTGACAAACTACTGGTCGAGAAAGGACTGGTGAGCAGTCGCCAGAGAGCTCAGGCTCTCATCATGGAAGGCAAAGTCAAAGTAAATGATACCAGGGTCACAAAACCGGGCACTCAAATTGATGCAACTGCACATCTTGAACTAATCGGAAAAGATATTCCTTTTGTAAGCAGGGGTGGCCTCAAGCTACAACACGCCCTGGAACACTTCGATATCTCCGTAAAAGACCTGGTTGCCATGGATGTGGGAGCATCCACAGGTGGTTTTACTGATTGCTTGCTCCAAAAAGGGGCAAAAAGAG
>QMLL01000198.1 GCA_003646715.1 Deltaproteobacteria bacterium | reverse complement strand
CCTTAATTGTTCACGTTCTTTGGTAAGTTCCGCTTTGGGCGGTTCTCTAAATACACCACCCTGATTTAAGAAATCTGTTCTCAGCTTTTTAGCGAGCACAAACTGGCTGATTTCTGTCTGTTTTGCAATTGCTCTGTCTTCAATTAGTCTATCGAGTATCTCGTAAAGCTTTGCCTCCCTAGCTTCTCTAACGTTCGAATATTCTTTTTCTGTTGCCACATCCGAACCTGCAGTAGAAGCTACACCGCTTCCCAGCAGAATCGCTCCCAGTTCCTCCCGATCCCTGATTTCTTTTTCCTGGAGCTTCATACTGAGCTGTTCCAGCTCATCCAAAATCTTTTTCACTTCCGGCGAAGAATCTTCCTCACCCAGTTTTTCTTTAAGCGACGCCGTTGCCTTCTCAAGTTCTTCCACGCCGGCAAAAAATGCATTTAAGAGCGCTTCATTTTCGCTAAGCATGGTTTCTTGTTTCAGGTGGTAGTCCGTGAGGGTATCCAGGCCGATAACCAGTTGCAACATTTCCCACTTCAGGCTATCCCTGAACTCAGGCTTCATTTCACCATGATGATTGAACAAGAATGCATACTTGAATTGCTGTAGATTAAAACGATAGTGTTCCCACTGCCTGTGAAGATCTTCAAAGAATTCGTCGACAATTTCTTCTGCTTCCCTAACAAGCATATTTTCCAGGTCAATCTGCCAGTTGAGCTGATCCCTGTATCTCTCCAGTTGCCTAATAACAAATCTGGCAGCGGTATTAATGGGCTCCCATTCTCCGGTCTCCGGATTTTTTCTCAACATGGCACGATACCTGGGATCCTGGGATAACCAGTATGTGATGGGCTTAAACTCCCTGCTCCATTCTCTCCATGGCTTTCCTATGTCGGCAGGATTAACAGGTGCAACTCTCTTTCGCAGTCTTCCCACAAAGATCACTTCAGGCAACATTCCGGCATGAGCCATTGCGTACGCAAGATTATCAGGGTCTTCTCCGAAGAATTTTCCAGTCTCAGGGCAAGGGGTCACGTCCCAGCGAATCGCAGATTGTCCCAGGCGGTCTGCTAGGTACCAGAATTCCTGCATGGCAACCCTGTTTCCGGAATGTCCCAGTCCGACCAGAATGTTGGGAAACTCTGCAGCAAGGTTAATCAAATTCCATTGAACCTTTTGATTACCGAGGATGTATTTCCCGATAGGGGTCGTTAACGTTCCCATACCAAGGAGGGAACTGGCGGAACATTCGCCTCCCGTGTTCGAATAAACCTGGGTGTCCGTGATTATTATGAAATTAAGAACGCTGGGCATCCTATTTCGAATTACGAATGCCTTCTGGCGAAGAGCATTTAACCATGCGGGAAGTCCTATTACCGAGCCTCCATCACCGCTCTGGCTAACAATGTACCTCCGTCCTTTCTTGAGAAACCCGTACTTGATTGCAAGCTCTTCAGATAGCGCGATTGCTTCCGCAAAGGCAAATCCACCACCAAAAACCGTTCGGCCACCTTTTACCTTCTGGGCCACTTCGCATGTCTTGTTCAGGGTCTCACTCATGCAACCAGTTTCGCACGTAAAAGTAACCTCCGGCACTTCGCCTCTGGCAAAGCTCATGAGCATGGCCATGTAAATTGGTATAGCCAGCACCTGAGCTTCAGCACACGTCGGACACGCAGAATGCCCGCTGGCGATTGCCATTGTTCGATACCGTGCATGAATGTGTGCTGAATTGGTGGGTATATCACTCAAGAAACTTCTTGCCATCTCTGATTCTGCAAGCATCAACTCCGGATACCTGGGGAAGATACTTACAAGAATGTCCCTAATCTCATTAATCAGGGGATCGTTGGTAAAAGTGAATGCCTGAATAACATTCGGTGCCATAACACGGCTAAGTCCGCCTGTGAGTTCAAGGAACGTTGTCTGAACATACCTGGAGACAGCTTTGAGGTAAGGAGTTAATACTATGTCCACTTTCCCTTTGGAGGCAAGATTGTCCAGGTTTTCCCCTTCTTCAACAAGACCCAGACTGGCCATTCTGCGGATGGCCTTATTAGTAGCGGTGATATGTGAACGTCTGGGTTGATCAATGACTCCTATTATCCTGGCACCTGCCAGTTGAACAGCTGAAGCCATATCCATTTCAATGTGACCTTCTTTCGTATGAAGTAACACGGCAACATTGGCTTCCTGCCGAATAATAACGCTTTCCCGGCTATCTCCGTTTTCGCTGTAATACACTGACCTGGTAACCAGAAGAGGCCTCTTTGAATCATAGTATCCATAAACAGGGACAACTTCCTGCTGATCTATCTGGCAAGTAGCCTTCCCATAATCCATAGCGATAGATTCACCGCTGTAGACCCGATTAAGCTTGAACGGAAAATCTTCAATGGTACCGGAATCTTTGGCAAGCCAGTCACTAAATTCCGAACCGGTTTCTCCACCCAGGATCAAACATTCACCACCCTGGTACAAGGGCATATCAGGGTAGAAGGTACTAGGAAGTTCGTCTTTCAAATGAGGAGTCAGGTAAGGACATCTTTTCTGACACAGGCCACAGTTGGTGCAGTGATCTTCTGCGGGCCCCAGAAGCCTCATGCCTTCGGGAGTGGGAGTGGCTTTCAATTCACTGCACGCCGGTACACACCTGAAACACTGCGTACACAAATCTCTGTTTAGCACAACCTTTTTGGCCAGATGTTTTTTTACCATCTCGGTGCTATGACGCTGAACTATCGAAGGAGCACCCAATCTAAGGTAATCACCAAGGGTGTCATACTTTGACAGCGAAAAAGGATAATTAGAAACAGCCAGAGCATAGGCAAGAAGCAACGAAAAAAGTTGATTTTTCCCCACGTTTTGGAGATTCAACTCAAGCACATAAGCATGTCCATCAGGATCCTTAAAAACTGTAAACAGAGGAAGAAGGTCTCCTTCAGGATCTTTAAAATCCTCGTAAAGAACCACATAAAAGCGCCCTTCCGTGGCCATTTCGGAGATATTCTTTCTAGTTTCTACATTTACACCGGAGAGTCTGTTTTCGTCTTCAAGCAGATCTTGATAGTAGCGAGTTCCCAATAACCATTCGGAAAAACCCAGTTCAAGAGTATTCCGATCTACCAGGCGGTAAATCTTCTGATTCAAGTTCAGCAATGCTATGCCGGGATTAGATCGGGAGAGTTCCCACCTGTGACTTTCAACTGACACTTCTGGCAACTCACAAACTGCCAGTGCATTGTTTAAACATTCACGAAAAGATGGCTTGCTTTCTGCCATGATCCCTAACTCCTATTCTGGTTTCTGGAAATGATGTAAAACTCATCCACCTTCCGATTATCGAGGATCGCAACTCCTAGTCCTCAACATCAAAGCAAGTCCAACGGTGCTTCCGGAAATGACAGGGGTATACTACCGAGGGAAAACTTTGAACGCCCAGGAGTTACAAAAAATTCAACAATCAGACTACAGATGCTAAAAACTTCATTTTACTTCATCTTTTTATGTTTTTCGGTGGCGGGAGAGGACAACATCTCTCTCAAAACGAGAGTGATCATTCCTATGAGGCAATAGAGATTTATACCCAGGTAGCCACCATTCCGGATTTAGGCATATAAGATTCTTATAAAGGAGAGTATTTGTCAATAAAATAAAATTCACAAGAAAGAATTGTCGTCCCTGCTCTATTTCGCCTAATCGTACGCATTAGCGCTTCTCAGTCTTGATGTATGCGCCACTGATACCTTCTTCTTTGAGCAGCTTCTCTTTAAGGCTAATTGCTTTCGAGCGGTTTTTCACAGGATCAAGTCCGACATGATACATCAAACCCAGTTCCCCGTGCTTCTCGGGAGACAGAAACACTTTGTAACCCTTTCTTTTCAATTTTTCCATCAGCTTTAGCGCGTTTTTCTCCTGCTTGAACGCACCAACCTGAACAATGTATACAGTTTCTCCTCCGGTTTTCCCTCTGGACTTTTGAACGGATCCCACAACAGGCACAGGCCCGGTTTTCTTCTGTTGCATACTAGTTTTTGGAACCTTCTCTGAACCTATTGTCTTTTTATCAGCTTTAACTACACTGCCGGATTTTTTATAAAATTCGTCCAGTTGTTTCTCTCTGCTCGACACTGGGGGTTTTTCTACTTTTTTGGAAACCTTCCCTTTCTCTACCTCTGGCGTCGACATCGTTTCCGGGAGGGGTACTTTTTTTATGAGTACATTCTTACCGGGCAGTTCAAATATTACCTTGCTTTTTTCCACTTCCTTTTTCTTTTTCAAGATCGGAACCAGTGCAAGTATAATGAAGAAGATGATAATGGACAGGAAGGTCCACTTTAGGGACACATTTGTCCTTCTCCGAACATTCCCTTTTTTGTCCCTGTACCTGTAGATGAATAGCTTTTCGCCCATAGGCTCATCCTATTTTAAAGCTTTTTCGAGAGCTCTTTTAAACCCGTCAAAAGATCGTTTTATGGTATCGTCGTCTACGCAGTATGCTAGCCTGAAATACCCCGGGCCGCCAAATCCGGAACCTGGAACAGCAAGGATCAACTCATCCTGCAGAAGTTTAACAAATTCCACGTCGTCAGGAATAGGACTTTTCGGGAAAACATAAAAAGCACCGGCAGG
>QMLL01000197.1 GCA_003646715.1 Deltaproteobacteria bacterium | reverse complement strand
TATAAAAAGTAGCCAGTCATCCGGGAAATAGTCGAGAAGCGTGGGAGGCGGTTCTCCGGGTTTGCGACCCGTGAGATGCCGGGAATAATTCTCAATCCCTGAACAATAGCCCAGTTCCTGCATCATTTCCAGGTCAAACATGGTTCGTTCTTCCAGTCGTTGAGCTTCTACCAGCTTGCCCTGACTGTAAAGCTCCTCCAGCCTTTCCTTGAGTTCTTCCTTTATTGCAGCAATGGCCTGTTGCAAAGTGTGCCTACTGGTTACGTAATGTGTTCCGGGGTATATAATGACCTCCTCAAGCTCCCTCAGCTTACGGCCGGTGAGCGGATCAATCTCTGCAATTGCATCTATCTCATCTCCGAAAAATTCAATTCTTATGGCTCTATCTTCCTCGTGAGAAGGTATGATCTCCACCACATCTCCTCGAACCCGGAATGTGCCCCTGTGAAAATCATAGTCGTTTCTCTGATAATGAATATGTACCAGCTTTTCAATTACTTCCTCCCTTGATATTTCCTGGTATTTACGAATTTTCAGCATCATCTCGGAATAAGCTTCGGGAGAACCCAGGCCATATATGCAGGAAACACTGGCTACAATGATTACATCTCTTCTTTCGAGGAGAGACCGAGTAGCCGAATGCCTCATTTTGTCTATAGCATCGTTGATAGACGCATCTTTTGCTATGTAGGTATCTGTGGGAGGTAGATAGGCCTCCGGCTGATAGTAATCATAATAAGAAACAAAATACTCCACCGCGTTTTCCGGGAAAAGAGACTTGAATTCCCCGTAGAGCTGGGCTGCCAGCGTTTTGTTCGGTGCAATCACGAGGGTAGGTTTTTGAACTCTTTCGATAACATGAGCCATAGTAAAGGTCTTACCGGAACCCGTTACTCCGAGCAAAACCTGATGCCTCTTTCCTTCAAGGACCCCTTTTACCAGCTCCTCTATCGCTTTCGGCTGATCACCCGTGGGTTCAAGATTGGTAACCAGTTTTAACCTTTCAACCATCTCTACTTTTTCTATCCTTATTACTCTGAATTTAAACAGGGAAATGATTCCGTACCATAATAACACTACATTTGAAAAAAACAATCGTGCCACAAAATCCGAAAAGATTCATGCTTTCTAAAGAAAATCGAAAATGCCGAATCCACATACAGAAAAAAAATCACTGTAAACTCATTTCACTATTGACATCTGGCTATGAATAGTGTTTTTATAGGAAAACAAATTCAAGCTCTTTAAGTTTTTCATTCTTCGAAGGATTACGCGAATTCAAACAGGATTAGGGTGCTCTAGAGGGGTAGCAATTCTCACCACGTACCGATTTTGTTCGGCCATAGTTATCAACTGGTAAACAGAAACTTGAATTCCTCGCTCCAATTATAATTCTATTATATTGCCTGGTTGGCTATACACACAAAGAAGCCAATACCATATTGATTTGTATGTTGAAAAGTCACTGAATAACCACAAACCTGGGCATCGAGGGCAATATGGCGGAAGTTTCTAAGACTGAAAAGCCAAAAAAAAGAAAGTTTTTGAAATCTATCCTGTTAATCATCCTTGGAATAATAATCGGTTTTCCGCTTTTTAGCATGACATACTACACCATGGTACGCACTTCCACTCCTCAGTTTTGCGCATCCTGTCACGAGATTCAATTCGCGTACAACACGTGGAAAACTTCCAGTCATGTTAATAATGCTCAAGGTTTTGTGGCCGACTGCATGGATTGCCACTTACCCGCTCCTCACGATACCTGGAATTTTTTCTACACCAAAACAGCCCACGGAATTAAAGATATTATCGTGCATTTTTCAGGAAAGCCATACGACCGAGAAAGGAACCGTCAGATTGCTTATGCGTCCTTCAAAAATGAACAGTGCCAGAAGTGCCATCGAAATATACTCTACATACCGGACAAGCGTGGAGCCATGCTGGCTCACAGGTCCGTGATATACGCCAGGCCGGGTTATGAGAAGAAATGCGTTGATTGTCATTACAACCTGGTACATGTGGCGCGAACGTATTATGACTACAAACAGTACAAGAGTTATGCCCGGTAAACACAGATTAAAAGGGCAACGACAGCCCGTTAAGTGTATGGTCATTGTTGGTTGGTGAATTTAATTGAAGTATTAGAAATTTTTAAGTTAGAGTTTCTTGTTTTTCTCAGAAAGGGGGTTTAGGTTATGAAGAGGGTTTTAATTTCAACGTTTTTTACTCTGGCGTTATTTGGCTTTTTGTGTTCGTTCCCGCTCAACGCAGCGGCCCAAACAGCGCCGAATCAGGCAAAGGTAAAAGAATTTAGAATTGAAAGAAGCATCCCGAAAGAAGGAATTGCCTGCATTGAATGCCACAAGAAGGAAAATCCAGGTATTTTCACTGACTGGGCACACAGCAGGCACGCAAGTGCTAACATCACCTGTATCGATTGCCACAGGGCAGACGAAACCGACCCGGACGTTAGCAAAGAACATTTCAAGCAGTACGAAAGATCCGATCAACCTTTCGGAAAACCCGAATACAAGGTCCCCATTTCCGCAGTCGTAACTCCCAAAGACTGCTCCAGATGTCATCCTGATGAAGTAAAACAATACAGCAGAAGCAAGCACGCCAACACACTTGAAATTGTCTGGAAGGTAGACCCATGGATGAACAAGGGGATGAACAGTGACAATGAGAGAACCACGGGTTGCTATCACTGTCATGGGGCGATCCTGAAAGTAAAAGACGGAAAACTGACTCCTGATACATGGCCAAGTGTTGGAGTTGGCAGAATCAACCTTGACGGAAGCAAAGGAAGTTGTACGAGCTGCCACACAAGACATAGATTCTCGGTGGCCGAAGCCAGAAAACCAGAAGCATGCGGTCAGTGTCACCTGGGACCTGATCATCCGCAAATAGAGATTTTCACAGAATCCAAGCATGGCGATATCTACGCAACCTTCGGAAAAGAGTACAACTGGAATGCAGCGCCCGGAACGTGGACCCCTGGAGTTGATTACCGAGGTCCGGTCTGCGCTTCCTGTCATATGTCAGGAGCGGGAAGTGTCTTGACGACTCACGATGTCACTGAGAGGCTTTCCTGGGAACTGCAAGCGCCGCTTACGGTGAGACCCGAAAACTTCAAGCCTTTCCCAGCCAAGACCAATTGGAAGGTCGAACGAGAAAAAATGGAAGCCATTTGCATGCAGTGCCATAGCAAACTGTGGGTGAAAAATCACTTCGCCCAATTGGACAAAACTGTTCAGGAATACAATGATGTCTATTTCAAACCTGCGAAGAAGATGTTAACTCAAATGTACGAAAAAGGTTTGATGGATAAGAGCAAGTTCTTTGACGAAGACCCGGAACTTAATTTTTATGAACTATGGCACCACGAAGGCCGAAGAAACAGGATGGGTGTAGCCATGGCAGGGCCAGACTATGCGTGGTGGCATGGTGCTTATGACATGAAGCCCAAGTTCAACGCCTTCATGAAAGAATGTCTTGAAGCGATTAAAACCGGTAAACCCGTGCACAAGCACACTTATTATCCAAATGCAACCGGAGATACAACGAAACCTCCACAGGTTACACCGAAACAGGCAAAGGAAGCAACAAAGTAGACCAGCAAGAATTTAAACCCTCTTTCGGGCAAAATCCCCCTCAATCCCCCTTTGCAAAAAGGGGGATTTTTATTTTGAGACGTTTATGTTTGTCTAAACGATGAAATTTGTCTCTGGAACGTATCGGCTAGCACCAGCGAGGGACTCGGTTTATGTATAAAAAGCAAAGGCCAGGTAAATACCCTGGCTATTTATTATCCTGATGGGGTGAGTGATGGGACTCGAACCCACAGCCTCTGGGGCCACAACCCAGTGCTCTAACCTGTTGAGCTACACCCACCACACTGTAAGCGAATAGCTTATTAATGGTTTTTTGCCAAAATGGCAAGCTAAATTTGCTAAAGCTGCTTACGGGGGAATTTCCCCATTAACTCCCTGAGAGTTTTTTTGCCCATGTCAAGCAGGCTCAGTGATCTATTATAACTCTTGTAAAGAAAACTGCAACCTACCACTCGGGGCTTAGCTTCGGCATGGGCACTCCACATCTGGTTTCTCATCAATACATCCACAAGGACTGCCCTCATGACAACCGTTTTATATTCGCTCTCACAATACGACGAACTATCTTTGTCCCACGGTTGGGCTATAATGTGGTCCTGCCCCTGTGATGCACTGGAAGACATTATAGTACTTGTTGCGGGAGTTTCCACAAGTTGACTCTCCTGACCGTACCTTACAATATCTACTTCAAGAACCAGATCAGGAATCCCGTCACCAACCACCTCGGGATTGTCCAGAACTTCTCTTATACTCTTTACATTATCGAGAAATCTTACAACAAAACCTCGTGATTCCAGTTCACTGTATAATACAACTTTCAGGGCTTCCATGTGGTTCTTTGCCTTACCTGTAATATCCTTGAAAATAACTCCGATAGTATGATACTCTTTTTTCGGTAAGTATTGAGCGCCTCTGGATTCAACAGGCGTATGCAGGTAACAACCGGTGAAAAGCAGACAAATGACAACTAACCCAGCAATTAAAAAGAAGATGCGCTTCATTATCCTTTCCTT
>QMLL01000196.1 GCA_003646715.1 Deltaproteobacteria bacterium | reverse complement strand
TATGTAGCCTCTTCCCTGGAAGGAGAGTACGTTTCAGTCTCTCCAATGTTTCCTGTATCCATCGACGAAATTGAAAAAGCTCAGGCCTTAGTGGAAAAGTCGCATTGCGTGATAGATGCGGGCTTTACACTTGGGAGTTTAAACTGTCTCAACGTCAGGCTGATGATTAGGGCGGTTGAGATGAACAAACCTGTTTTTACTCTGCGTTCTCGTTCAGAGATTGAAAAGATAGTTCCGGAGATAGCTTCGAGTGTAATTTATTGCAGCACGAAGAGCAGTTTAATGACCGGAATTATTTCCTGGATAGAACAGAATGGCTAGAAACATTCGCTACTTGATTCTTTTACTCACAAACAGGTGCAATCTGAACTGTAGTTATTGCTACAGGGGTGCACAAAAATCCGGATGTTCAATGTCACGGAATGTAGCAATAAAGGCAATATCAATCGCTGCTCGGTCCGGTAAGCCCTTTCATTTACAGCTTTCCGGCGGTGAGCCAACAATGGAGCCGGAACTGATAGAGTGGGTAGCGTGGTATATCCGTAGTAATGGATTTGCCGCCTCAATCGGTATTCAGACAAACGGCACCAGACTTGATGACGCTTTTGCGAAAGTTTTTCGAAAATACGATATCCAGGTAGGTATAAGCTTGGATGGGACACCCGAGATCAATGATGTGCAGAGGGGCGAAACATCAAAAGTGCTAAAGGGTATGAATATCCTGTCAAATAAAGAGATCGGATTTAGAGTAACAACTGTAATTACGGATCGAAACATCTTTGATCTTTCCAGACTCATTCTGATGCTGGGGTCCTATCCGTGGATGTCGGGAATTGGGTTTGATCTTCTGGTAAAGAAAGGCAACGCGCTTATATCACCGGAATTGAATTTACCGGATCCTGACAATTTAAAAGAAGGTCTGCAAGAATTCGTGGAAGCGCTGGAGTGGATAAACCGGCGTAGACGTTTTCCTATCTCGGTCCGAGAGATAGAACTTTTGAGACGAAAGAAGAGTCGTACATCATTTTGCCATGCTGCCGCGGGAGAAAGCATGGCGGTGACCCCTTCCGGGGAGATTTACCCGTGTTCGCAAACCAGCGACGACCCTGATTTTTTCTGTGGGACAGTTGATCATCCCGAATTCCATCGGCTGGATATGCTGGGAAAGTATCGATTAGAAAGAGACGAATGTAGTGTCTGCAACCTGGCTGGAGTTTGTCCGGGCGAGTGTCCAGGACGTTTGTATTATAACGGGTTAGAGTCATCTGGGTTGGCGTGTTCCATATATCGGACCCTGTGGAGCTGTCTTGGAGGAGATAACATATGAAGCCTTTTACCCTTTGCTATTATACTGCTGCCAGCATGGAAATACCTTCTCTTGGGATAGGCGTGCGAGAATTTCAAAAAACCGGGGGGAAGGTCAAAGTTTATGCAAGAACAAAGAGCCAGCTCTTCGATAGTTCGAGGATAGCGAGCTTTGTAAAACATGCGCTAGAATCACACGTAGTGATAATAAGCCTGCACGGAGGTAAGGAATCGTGTCCAGCTTTTGATGAACTTGTTGCTGAGATACAAAGCCGGAGAGCGATTTATGCCTGTAATCAAGCTTCTGCATTAGTGCATGTGCCTTATCTTCACATTTATCCTACGGGAGGCGATGAAGACGCCCTTGAAACTTCCAGAGAGCACTCCGATCAATTTGGGACTGAGCAGTGGGCCACCATTAACCGTTACATTGCGCACAGTGGCGGTGAAAACTTTAAGAATCTCCTCTATTATCTCCAGAATCTCATTTTAGGGACGGAAATGGATGTTCCTCCTCCTGTAAAACAACCACAAGAAGGGATATATCATCCTGACTTCCATTATACCCCTAGCCTTGATGAATACCTGGCAGAGAAAATTATCCCGGACAAACCCGTAGTGGGGCTGTGGTTTTATCAGTCCTACTGGCTGAATCGCGATCTTGAACATATTGATGCCATTATAAGAGAAGTGGAACGACAGGGCGCTAGCGTTATCCCCGTCTTTCACCTGAGATACAAAGATGCGGAAAGAGGAAACCGGGGGGCAGATTATATTGTTAAGGAATTTTTTATGGACGGTGACAGACCAAGGATTGATGTCCTGATAAACCCGATGTTGTTTTCGCTCACCCTGGCTGCCCCCGAATATAAAGAACTTCTTCCAAAACTTGGAGTACCATTTATTCAGGCTATTTGCAGTATGTCTTCTTTTGATGAATGGAACGAAGGTTATCAGGGAATATCCACCATGGATGTGTCTTACGCAGTGGCACAGCCGGAATTTGACGGTGCTCTGATCACTGTTCCTGTATCTTTCAGGGAAGAAAGTGAGATTGATCCCTTGACCGGTGCTCTCATAGCCAGAAGCAGGCCAATGCCTGAAAGAATCCACAAAATGGTTTCTCTCTCCCTTAACTGGGCTCGATTGCGCAAAAAACGAAATGAGGAAAAAAAGGTAGCTATAGTATTTCACAACTATCCGCCCCGGAATGATCGCATTGGTTGTGCTGCAGGGCTGGATAGCTTTGAGAGCATAAAGTGCCTGCTGGATCGCTTAAAAAGTGAAGGTTACCGGGTTGAAAAATTGTATGAGTGCGGAGATGACCTGGCGAAGGATATTTTGGGCAGGGTAACATGCGATCAAAGGTGGCTTACCCCCGAACGTATGGCTGAAAAGGCCGAGGCAGTTGCGGGACAGGAACTTTACGGTGAGTGGTACCGTAATCTACCTGAAGATATCAAAAAGAAAATGTCGGAGGACTGGGGTGAAATTCCCGGCGATATTTTCGTGCACGATAAGAAAATGTTATTCCCGGGTCTTGTAAATGGTAATGTTTTCATCACAATTCAACCGCCCAGAGGGTACCTGGAAAATATAGATAAAGTGTATCACGATTTTTATCTTTCCCCACCGCACCACTATCTGGCTCACTATCGCTGGATTAGATATGTTTTCAAAGCTGACGTGGTGATGCACGTTGGGAAACATGGTTCCCTGGAGTGGCTTCCGGGAAAGGCGCTGGGACTTTCTGACACCTGTTACCCGGATCTGGCAATAATGGATCTCCCCAACGTCTATCCCTACATAATCAATGATCCGAGTGAAGGAACACAGGCAAAAAGGCGTTCATACTGCTGTATTATAGACCATTTAACTCCCGTGTTTTCGAATGCCGATTTATACGAGGATCTGGCAAAGGTCGAAAATCTGCTGAACGATTACAGCATATCAAAACGTGAAGATCCCGGGAAACTCGATATACTCCGCCCCATGATCTGGGAAGCTGTTTGTGAGGCTGATCTGGATAAAGATCTTGATATTACGGAGGAGAAAGCGTTTTCGGACTTTGATGGGTTCCTGGAACAACTCCACGCTTACCTGTCAGAGCTGGCAGATACCATGATCAACGACGGTCTGCATGTGATGGGTTGTGTCCCGGAAAAAGAAAGAATGGTCGAATTTCTGGTGCAGCTTACCCGACTTTCGAACGGTGATGTTCCTTCTCTCAGGGAGGCAATATTAAAAGCAGATGGATACAGTTATGACGAACTGCTCGAGAACAGAGGAAAAGTTCTGCCTCAATTTGGAGGGAAAACAGGAGGGCAGATTATAGCGGAAGCGCATGAAAAGGCTCTATTACTTGTAAAGGAACTGGCAGAAAAAGGATTTAACAAAGATTGCGTGGAATCCTCTATTCAGTCTCTTTTAGGGCGTTTTGATCCGGAAATTAACAAAGTACTCATTTACATATGTTCAAATCTTGTGCCTTCGATTTGTCAGGTAATAGATGAGATTGATGCAAGCATAACCGCTTTTTCCGGCGGCTTTGTACCGCCAGGGCCATCTGGAGCACCAACGAGAGGACAGGCAGATATTCTTCCCACAGGGCGTAATTTTTACTCTGTAGATCCAAGAAAGATTCCAAGCCCTGCAGCTTGGGAAACAGGCAGGAAACTGGGTGATTCTCTCCTGGAAAGATACCTTTCTGAAACAGGTAACTACCCTGAAACTGTCGGGATCATCATCTGGGGTGGCTCTACCATGAGGACGAAAGGAGATGACGTAGCTGAAGTACTATATCTGATGGGAGTAAAGCCGGTGTGGAGCAAAGGAAGCGGTGAAGTAAGTGGTCTTGAAATTATCCCTCATTCCGAGCTTGGACGTCCAAGGATCGACGTTGTACCCAGAATCTCAGGCTTCTTCCGGGATTCGTTTCCTAATCTGGTAGAGCTTATGGATGAAGCGGCCAGAATGGTGGCGGCGCTGGAAGAACCTCCAGAAACTAACATTCTGAGAAGGAATGTTCTAAGAGATATGGATGGATACATGAAAGAAGGGATGACCAAGGAAGATGCTTTTCGGGAAGCAACATTCAGAATATTTGGATGTCCTCCCGGGACTTACGGAGCCGGAGTATCTGAACTGGTGGAGTCGAAGAACTGGAAAACACAGGAAGACCTTGGAAATAGTTATATCCGTTACTCCTCTCATGCCTACGGCAAGGGAAGTTACGGCAAACAAAGGATCAGTGCTTTCAGAAACGTGCTTTCGAGAATGGAAGTTACGGTTAAAAATGAAGATTCCAGGGAATACGACATGATGTCCTGTACCGATTACTACAACTAT
>QMLL01000195.1 GCA_003646715.1 Deltaproteobacteria bacterium | reverse complement strand
CGATTTAAAATTCAAAATTCCTTCCGATTTAAGTCAAAAGCTTAGAGAAGCTTTTTTTGCACCGGAAAGAAACAGACCGTTATTTTGGTAGGAGGATCTAGTGAAAAAGGTCAACTGGAGAAATGTGCTTGAAGAATTTCCATTACCACGAGAAGATCCAGGGGTTAAAGGCGAGATTGAGGGCGAACTGTCTCCGCCTAAAGTGGTCCTTTTCGATGTTTACGGGACTCTTGTAAAACCTCTTATTGGAGACCTGGAGGCGCAGCTTAGAAATCAAATGAGTGTTGAAAGTTTTGAGGAAACAATTCGCAGGTTTGGCTTACCAAAAGGTATCGGAGAAGATCTCTACAGGGGGTTTTACTCAAAGATAAACGAGATACACGAAAGTCTCAGGACGCTTGGAATCAAGCAGCCCGAGGTATTAATTGAACATGTCTGGATGGAACTTCTGGCTGAAAAAGATATTCGGATTTCAGTTGAAGATGCAAGAAGTCTTGCCATTTTTAGAGAGATGAAGGCAAATCCTGTAGCGGCTTTTTCCGGTGCTGGTGATTGTTTGAAAAAACTGAAACAAAGGAACATAAAGCTTGGAATAGTGTCCAATTCTCAGTTCTACACGATGCCGATTTTAGGTCGGGCACTAAAAATTGATCTGGATCAAGTCTTTGATCGAGAAATTGTGTTTTTGTCCTACGAAGTGGGCTTTGCAAAGCCGGACCCATATTTCTTCTTGCTGGTCCGTACGAAGCTGGCCATTACCGGCACAGACCCCGGAGAAGTGGTTGTGGTCGGGAACGACTGGATAAACGATATTATGGCATCAAGAAAGTTTGGATTTCAAGCGCTGTTTTTCCGGGGCGAAGGCAGGGAACAGGAATATGATCCAGCTACAATAGGAGATGGTTGTGCTGTTGCGTTCAATTATAATCAGGTAAAAACATTGCTGGGAATAAGGGGATAACGTTATGGACGGATTCTGGGAAGAGGTGAGTAAAAATCTTTTTAAAGGAAAATTAAATCCCCCTAGAAAAGTTCTGGGGGAACTTCTTAAACGACATGGAAGCGAGATAGTGATTTGCCATCCTACATACAGGAATGCTGATAATATTGGAAGGTTGCTTAAAAACGGGATTGACGGCGTCCTTGTTAATTTTCGTGATAAACGGGTTGCGTTCGTTGTATCAGATGGAACATATACTTCCGCTGATCCGGATTCTTCAACTATTGATGCTGCAATAGCGGGAGTAAAGGATGGATTCGGAAATGGACTTCCAGAAAACGTGCTTGTGGCTGTTACTCCCTACGAGGGATATCTTCAGAATTTTGTTCCCGGTAAAGGTAGTGCGTTGAAACTTGTGTACGAAGAATTGGCATTTTGTGATGCAAAATTGGCAATAATCCTTGACGGGGATTTGCGAAACGACATGGTAACCTGGCATCGTGCTTTCAGGAAGGTTAGCGATTTTCATTTTCGTATGTTTCCCAATGATGAGATGTTTGTAACTGCCAGATATGCACGGCATTTTGTTGATGCTTCACTTACAAGGTTCGTGGTAGGGCCTTTGACTACTTTAATGGGCATTTTCGTACCCGGCGGGATATCCGGTGACATCTGCCTTTCTGCTGGAGCCGTGGCGCTGGAAAGAGGCAAATGGACGGAAGAAAGGCTGAAATACGGCACAGACATTTCAACTACTTTTGATAACCTGGCCAACCCTGATTCCATCATTTACGAACTTTACCTGGGAGCAAAATTGCACGACATTACTGATGAGGCGAAGCTTTCTGTTATGCCGGGAGAGGTAATTGGTGCGGCTTTGGAAAGAATTTTGCATTATAGAGAATTAGTTCAAGAAAATCTGAAACATGAAATCTTACTGGGACACCCGGTCAGGTGGGGACCAGAGCAAACGGGTATAGAATTTATCGATCCCGGATACACCAATGTATTTAATGTTGAACAAAAGGTTGCAACTCTTGTCAAGAAATGGCCGGAGTTCAGGAGTGACATTGAAGTGATACTGGGACAGGAAAAAACAGAAAGATTGGCCCGTGAAGTTCGGCTACTTCAGGATGCAGCAAGGAACCTTCAGGGATCTCTCAGATTTTTGGAATTTGGCCAAGAAAAATGGATTGATGCGCTGTACATGGGGCTTGCTTTTGTTCTCAAAAAGGAAGAGATCGGCGTGGTAAAAAGGGCATTTAATTATCTTTATACCGCAGCATTTCTCGAATTCTGCAAGGATAGATTAGAGGACCTGGGGCTTGATACTTTCGAAAAAGTCGTAAAGGCTCAAGACCACCTGGGTGTGCCTCCCGAAAAGGCCCAAGAGTTTTACGAGGAAAGGGTGGATAGAATAGCCTTTGATCTTGCGAAAAAATTTTTTGAAGGAAGAAAACGAATTTTGAATTATGCTGCTGATTTCTCGTAGGACGCGCATTTAAGCCTAAACTGCAGGTTTGGAATGAACCTGTAATTGGTAATTTTGCACAGAATAAGTAAAAAATTATACTTGACATATTTAATTTTTTGGGTACTTAAGACCAACTTTTGAGAGCGAGAAATAAGAGAATTTAAAGGATAGCAAAAGAAGAATCATGGGCAAGAACATAGGTTTTGTATCGACCAGGTTTAAAGGAACTGATGGTGTTTCACTTGAGTCCGCAAAGTGGGCTCAAATGCTGTGGGATTATCGCCACATATCCTACTGGTTTGCCGGATGCCTTGATCGCCATCCGGATATCAGCATGCTTAGCAGAAGAGCCTTTTTTGATCACGAGGAGATCAAGTGGATAAACGAAAGATGTTTCGGCACAAGTACCCGGACGTCTGAAATTACAGGCAAAATTCATACTATCAGGAATTATCTCAAGAACAGGCTGTATAAATTTATAAAGAAATTCAACATAGAGATTCTGATAGCCGAGAACTGTTTGACAATTCCAATGAACATTCCCCTTGGACTTGCTCTCACGGAACTTATTGCAGAAACCGGTATACCCACGATTGCTCACCATCACGACTTTTACTGGGAACGAACACGGTTCGCGGTAAACGCGGTGCAGGATTACCTGTGCATGGCGTTTCCACCTGATTTGCCCAACATCCAGCACGTTGTTATAAACACTCCGGCCAGAGAAGAACTGGCATGGCGAACAGGTATCTCTGCGATTGTTATTCCCAATGTTCTTGACTTTGAGCATCCGCCTGAAATTGACTGGGAATACACCAAAACACTCAGGGAAGATATAGGACTGGGTCCTGAAGATAAAATGATCCTGCAGCCAACGCGAGTAGTTCAACGCAAGGGAATTGAACACTCAATAGAGCTTGTAAAAGGACTGGGTGACCCTAGATACAAGCTCGTGATCACCCACGAAGCCGGCGATGAAGGTTACACGTATAAAGAGTGGCTAACAGATTATGCAGCAGCGAGAGGCGTGGACATACGTTTTATATCTCACTTTGTTGGTGACAAGAGGGGCCGGAACAGGAAGAACGGTAAGAAACGATATACCCTCTGGGATATCTACCCTCATGCGGACTTCGTGACTTATCCTTCGCTATATGAAGGCTTCGGAAATGCTTTTATTGAAGCAGTCTATTTCAAGAAGCCAATATTGATCAACCGGTATTCCATATTCGTGAGGGATATAGAGCCGCAAGGTTTTGACGTGGTAGCCATGGATGGAATTCTCACTCAGCAAGAAGTTGAACAGGTGCGAGAAATTCTGGAAAATCCGGAAAGATGCGAAAGAATGGTGAACCACAACTATGAGATAGCAACCAAACATTACTCGTACTCGGTCTTGAGGAAAAGACTCGGGTTTTTGCTCTCCAATTTCTTCGGAATAGAACTTTAAGGCGTCACAGTTACGAACTCTATCTTACATAGACAATCCCGGTTTATTCTGCTATGAATAGATAGTTTCTAATTTCCATAATACTGTTTGGGGGATTGTCCATGCCTAACTTTGCACAAAAACACACGAAGATAACGACTTTTTACCTAATAGAGCCGGCAGCATTTGATCTGAAGCCAAGACTCAGGGTCAGTTCAAAATGGAAAAAAGCTGTGCTTGTCATACCGCTTCTGGCTACGGAGTTTACCATTGAAGAAAACAGGCCGGTATTTGAAAACATAGTTAAGCAACTTAAGGGGGTTACTTATCTCTCAAAGATAATATTTGGTCTCGACAGGGCTACGGATGATGAAGCTCTTGAACTAGCCGATATTTGCAAAAAATACGGGTTGAGAAATTACCTTATCCAGCACAACGACGGGCCCGGATTCAGCTCCATATATAAGCAGTTAAATAATGCAGGATTCAACCTTGACCAGCCCGGCAAAGGCAAGAACATGTTTATGTCTTTCGGCATAGCCCAGGCACTGGGAGCTCAATGTGTGGGGCTGATAGATGCTGACATACGCACTTTTAATCGCCATCAACTAGATCGCCTGTTGTTCCCGGTGATTGCATTGAACTATGATTTCTCCAAAGCCTTTTATTCTCGTATTGCCAACAGAAGAATGTACGGCCGCGTAAAACGGCTGCTCCTGGATCCGTTGCTAATTGCACTCAAAAGAAAATTTACGGAGTCAAAAGAAGAAAAAGTACTGAGACTCATCGACTTCTTGCTGGCTTTTCATTACCAGCTT
>QMLL01000194.1 GCA_003646715.1 Deltaproteobacteria bacterium | reverse complement strand
GAGATCCGCGAGTTTATGAAACACAAGAGAAGGTACAAAGGCAAAGATTTCTTCCCCGTCACTTGCCCTGAAGGCATGAAGCATTCCGTCATTTGAACCCACATAAAGTACAGGAGTTCTAGTGGCGTAGTAATCTCTGAAATACGCGTAATCGTTCTCTTCGTATATATATTTAGGTGTCCCTACGTATGCAGGAGAGGAGTGAACAATGTCACCTAAGACGTATATCCTTTTGCGGTAGTTGTCAGAATCGGTACCTTCGTTTGAACGATTACCTCTCAAATATTCTAATAAATTTTCGTCATTGTTTAAAAAGGCTTTCTGCTCGGTGCTGAGATTGGACCACCTCAAGGGTATCCCCACCGTGCCGTTAAATGTAATGATTCTTCTCCCGGTATTCCAATCCTTCTGTTCCAGTAATTCATTTGCCTGCCAGATGGGATTTTCTTTGTCCACTTCCTGGTTTTCATCAAGACTGTAAGCCCTTACATCTCCCCACCAGCCATCCGTGCTATACAGTGATTGATATAGCATGGATTTACCGGTAATTTTGCTGCTGTTTAATACAACGGAAGCGCTTGATCCAAAATGCTCCTGGATATCTACCATGATACTGGCCAAAGAATTTATCATTTCTTCGGGGTTTTGAGCACTCAAGAACATTCCGTGACCATTTACCGCAGCGTGCCACAGATCGTCTATTTTTTCGGCATTGCCCTCGAAAGGATTAGCCCATTGAACGGTATTTGGATCCTGATTGGGATCCAGAGTACCAGTAACCCCAAAGGCCACTGTGTAAGTGACCATGTGCTGCCATGTGGCTGGATCGTTGGGGAGATCCGGGATGTGGTCCGGAAGAGTGGGAGCAAGGTCTTCAAGCCAGTATTTCATTGCCACGTCTGCCAGGGTGTTGGCGTACTTGTCTGTATAGGGGGAGGTCCCCGCATAACCGGGGTGTCCAAAATCACCTTTTTCTCCGCCATCAACATTACCTACGTCAGGGCTACTCCCATTATAATAACCGTCTGTCATGGTAATGGCAAAATTTCTCTGACAAGCACCTCCGTCCTCCTCAGATGCGAGGGGAGAAGGATGATTGGTAAGCTCTCCCTTCAAGTATTTGCCAACTCGGTTAAGGCCATTCCTTAGAGGTGTACCTCCGTGTGACTTGTATGCGTAAAGTTTTGACAATAGAGTTGATCTATTTGTTTCTCCGTCAGTGGATGAATCAACATAGATATTGTCCTGGAAGGGGAAGCTATCATTAATTGCAGATAAACCTATGTTTACACCGCTCATCTGATTGATAATCTTACCTACCGCTGCTTTGACAACATATTCACGCCTGCGATAGTATGAATACCAGTTGGCAAAATTTTGTAGTTCTTCCTGGGGTGTCCGAATAATCTGAACAGATGTGGGGGGTGAAGTAACGGGGTGCAGGTGTGAAGCATCAACTTCTTGATATGAATCGGGGTCCTGATCCCACTGGTAGTACGTTACTGTCGTTGAGCTTCCACTGCCTGAGAGAACAACCTTATACATCTCGTTTGCATCAAACTCTTTGTTGCTGTTTGCATCAAACCAGACCCACCACGAAGCATTTTCCCTTATTGTAAGGTTTCTCGGGTACTGATCCGGATGGTAGGGATCAGATGGTGCGCTTGCGGGATTAACATTAGAGAATTCATTGCCGTTTGCGTCTTTACCTTTCCATGGTTCGTAGTCAACAAAAGGGTTGTAAAATATTTTGTTATAACCGTAAAATCTTGGTTTCCAGTGGTTTTTCCCGGCCACATAGATCTCCGGGTTCTTAATATCGTATATATTATTATCAACGTTATCGTAATTCCCGGAACTGTTTTCGTAGTACACGTAATACTTTCCGCTGTACAGTCCATTGGATTCACTAGTCATGAATTCCCAATCCATGCTTCCCGAATCGTCTATTAGAAAATGGATATTAGCGGGCGCATGTTTTATGGTTGTCACCAGTGGCTCATTAGGCATGATTTCCAGGCACCAGGCCACGTTACTGCAGCACAGGAGTGCGCAGAGAAGCACCATGGTTACAATGATGATAGTTTTCGATTTCATGACTGAACCCCGAGGTCTAAAGTACTAAAAATGGTGAACTGCACATGTATGGTCCTGTTCATTGCGTGACACCGTTCTCAATATTTTTTCTTAAATCCTATAGTAACAATACTTTCCCCGTTCTTTTGATCAGACCTGCCGCTGATTCTATATACGTTTATTTGACCGGAGCCATAGGCAGGTTTGATAACGAGAGAAGAACCTTTGGGTATGTATTTCCCTTCGTCGTTCACGACATATCTGGAGTCTCCGAGGGAAGAAACCTTTTGCGAGTTTGCGTCTGTCCAGGTGTTTGAATCTCTTGGATCTGCAGGACTATTTTTCGGATGAAGCCAGCTATAGTTTGCAGGATTGGGTTTTGTTGTAAAGGCATCTATTTCACTCATTCCCACATAAGCAGTTGATTCGGCTCTATAAAAATTTGTCTTGCTTGCCAGATCGTTGCCGCTGATCATGATTTCTAGTGTGCTGGTATTAGTGGCGAAAATGCCTATCATTGTGAGGATAAGAAGTATGAAGATGACAATCACAAGTATGGATCCTGTGTTATTCTTGGTGAGATTCATAGTGTTCCTCCCATCCGTATGATTGAGTAACATAATTACATGCGTGATTTAACAAGGTCGAAGACAACCTGTTTCTGTCTGCCTCTTTCGTTCCACGTAACAAATATGCGTACCGTTTTTGTGCCTGGTACCGGATAATCGACTGCCACGTTCCATAATATTGTGTACTGTCCCTTTGCAACGTGGTGATCTGCCGTGATTATGCTATTATCATTCAGGCCGAAATTCGTGTCTGGTCCCTGGTCGTCGATCCCATCATTGTTTGTGTCCTGATCCGTACCGTCGTGGTCGGTATCGTTCAAGACAGTATTGGTATACGATGCGCCGAGCAGTTTTTCTATCTGGTCCTGGGCGGCTATTGATGCTTCAGTCAATCTGTTGGCGAGAGAAGAGGTCTGAACCGAAGCTAGCTGCATATTACCGATAGCAAGAATTCCAAGAGCAAATATTACTATGGCTATAAGAACTTCGAGTAAGGTAAACCCTCTTTCATTTTTCATAATCGTCACAATCCCATGTTTCTACAGCCTATTGTGATTCTAACAAGACGTCGTCGATAGCTGTCATTAAAAGGTCCCCATACGGTTCCTGAGCCTGTTGTATATGTATGGGTGTCCGTATAATTTTGATCTGGTTTCGACGCTTTTGCGAGAATACTTACCTGAACACTTCTTATTTTGCCGGGATCAGGTGGATTTAATGTTTTAGTGCCGTCCTCCAGCGTGTAATAAAATTCCAAATTTTGAATGTTAATAGCTACCGGAGCACCATTGGGTGTCCTTCTGAGGGCGTCTGGGGAACCATCGTGGTTTGAGTCATATAGCTGATAAAGAAATGTTTCTCCAGGATCGATATTTCCGTTACCTCTGTAAGACCCACTTCCTATATCAGCTGTAAACTTCAGCGAACTGGCAGATGCCAATATAATCCCAAATTTCCCAAGTTCTTTTGGATCATAGCCTGCCATTCGTATTTCTCGAACCATAATGTCCAGGGCTGCTCTTAGATTCTGTTGTGTTTCCGCAATCTGATCTTGAGCCATGTAGCTTTTTTGCTGGCTTAAGAATGTCTGGTATATTGCACCTGTAATTATTCCCGCAATGGCTAGAGTAACCAGTATCTCCACAAGGGAATAACCCTTGGTATTTCTCAAAAGCTTATAGGTGGAATGCGATTGTTCAGTGAATTCTATTCCCATTTTGATCCGGTCCATTTTTTTAGCACAATAACTCCGGAAGTTTGAGCTCCTACAGCATAAGCGGTATTGGCAGAGTTTGACAGATAGCAATAACCACTACCCACGCAGAGGCCTTTTGATGTGAAAACAGCAACATTTGGGTCTGATGAGCCATTGGTAAAGCTGACATTGTCCATAGGAAATATGCCTCCGCTGGTTGTTGCATTGGTAGTAGCATTACCATGCCCAAATGAAACGCCACTTTTATAGGTTGTCAAATCAACTGTTTCTACAACCTTGTCATCTATCAGTGTACTCCATAGCCCGTCGGCTCCTGCTTCTGAGCATAAGTGGTATTTGTTATTGTTTACGTCGAAGACCACGGCCCAGCTCTTGTTTTCTTTAACGGCTTTCAAGCGTATCAGTTGCATCTTTGAGTATAAATCTCTAGCAGCGGCTTTTAACCTGTAGTTGGGGAGCCAGTTCTTGAAATTTGGATAAGCAAATGTCGCAATTACGGCCACTATACCCATCACGATGACTAGCTCAATAAGGGTAAAACCGCCAAGGTCGGTGAATGACCTTTCCGCATTGCCGTTTTGCCCAGTTTCATTTACATCATTCATGTATCGAACCTCGAGCCAGGCCACTAGGATTGTTTGCCGATCTGAAAAATCGATTCCGGGTTATTATAGAAAAGTTAACCGCCATCCAGAGAGATTTAACCTCAGGAGATACCCCACCGCCCATTTGTTCGTCTGATCTACATAGAAAGGGTGAGTGTTAATATATCATTAAATTTTCATTTTTTCTCTAAAAAAATTTTTT
>QMLL01000193.1 GCA_003646715.1 Deltaproteobacteria bacterium | reverse complement strand
CTTTTTCAGGACCTATTCATCCTGGAATCGAATCAATAGGACAGGAGAGAGTTGAGGAAACGATACGTTCTGATACATTGTGGGGCGCGATCGTTCAGAGTTGGATGTTGCTTTTTGATGACTCCATTGATGAAATTATTCGAGACATGTCATTTGCAGTTTCTTCGTGTTTTCCTATTATAAATGGGACCAGATTCTTCCCCTTGCCAGTTGGTGTGCTGGACAATCTTATGGAAGAGGTATCCCAAAAATCCCCCGATTTCAAACCGTCCGTAAAAGACCTCAAAAAAATAAAGTATATCTCTGAGTCACTCTTAATTAAAATTATTCAGGGGAATTCAATTTCCCTTAAAGATATTACCCCAGATAATAAACTGCTTGTCTATCCATGTTTTTATGAAACTCATAATACCTTTGTGCACATTGTCCAGAGGCCGAGAATTAGAATCAATCAACTTCGTGGCACTGTTGATGAAGACGCCTTTTTCTACTGCTCGGATATTTTTTTTCCTGAAAGCTCGGGTCTATTTTTTCTGGCAACTTTTGAAAATGAGCTGACTAAGCAAAAATTCGACGCAGCATTAAGATTATTAGGAGATACGGGGATTGGTGCTGACAGGTCAATAGGTAGGGGACAATTTCGATATACGACCTCGCTTTTTTCTGTCCCTTTGATTCAGAGTGATTGTAGCTATCTGCTTCTGTCCCTTTACCAGCCGTCGAGTGAAGAGGTAAGGAATGGAATAATGTCATCAGATTATAGTAACTATACACTTGTGCGCCGTTGGGGTAGAGCTGGTAGTGTTGGTGCTTCACGATTCCGGAGAGCTGATACCTGGATGCTTTCTGAGGGTTCAATCTTACCTTTTAAGCCTGAAGGTACAATTCCTAAAGTTCTGAAAAGATCGGATAAAGTTCCTCATGATGTCTATCGCTATGGGCGAGCATTTGCTTTACCAATAGCCAATAAAGGGATTCTGCCATGACTAATGAACCCATTTGCAATTATCATTGTGCAATAACCATTTTGAGTCCCGTTCATGTCGGATCCGGGGAAAAATACATTAAGGATTTAGACTACATAATTGAAAACAAAACTGTGTTTATTTTCAGTAGGCCGATGCTTTTTTCACTTTTAGAGAGTGTGTGTGATGAAAAAGATATAGAAGATCTTACTGAGTCAATTAGTGATAGAAGATTAAAAGAATGGCTTAGCTACAAAGGTGTAGATTATAAAAATGCCATACAATACAAGTACCCTATTAAAGGAAATCAATACCCTAAAGATATACATCAGGCAATTAAGAACGCATGGGGGGTGCCAATTATTCCAGGTTCGTCAGTCAAGGGGGCTATCAGAACTGCGATTTTGAGGGATTTGAGTGAGAAGGACGAGAGACGGACTCTAAAAAAGGTTTTAACGTTTGCATTGAGAAAAAGAAGATTCACTGACAACGAGTTGAAAGGTCTCGATCAAGGCATCACAGAAGAGCTTCTCGGCAAAGACCCTAACCATAATTTGATGAGGACGCTTTCCGTGGGAGACTTTATCTTTCAAAGAGATGCACTAACACTGTCTAAGGTTGTAGTAAAAACGATCAAGGGGAATGGAAAACTCGAAGAGAAAGTCTTCAAAATTTATCCAGAAGTTCTTCGGACTGGTGCTGTTGGAGAAAGCAATGTCGGTATCGAAACTTTTCTTTTCGAGCAGGATAGAAAAAAGGAAAATAAGATATTTGGGTTTAGTAGCGGAATTACCCTGTCGTATATTAGAAATGTGGCAAATCATGCAAGCTTGAAAATAGTTGAAGAGGAAATTGCGTATTTTGAAAACCAAGACGAGAAGTTGGCAAATTTTTATAAAGATCTGAGGAAGCAGATTCAGGAATTAAGTAAAAGTGAACTTATCACAAGAATCTCCTGGGGTGTAGGTTGGAGATCCATAACTGGCGGTTTAATACCGGAAGATCTGCTGACAAAGCAATTGAGAGAAATTCTTAAGCTTGCACCCAAAAAATGGCCGGCTAGATTCCCTAAAACTAGAAAAATTGTGCAAACACCTGCTGGAAATTTACCTCTGGGTTGGATCAAGTTAAGTTTCAGAGCTATGGAGGAGGTTCGAGAAGAAGAAAAAAAGAAACGGGCAGAAGAGGCGGCTAGAGTAGAGAAACAAGCCCAAATACGTGCTGAAGAGGAAAGAAAGAAGAGGGAGGAAGAGGAAAGGAAGGCTTACCTGGAGAGTCTTTCCCCGGAAGAACGGGATATAGAAATGATTAAGGAACCGAGCGTTTCGGAGCAACAGGTAGTGGAAATATACAGGAAGATTGATGAGTTTTCTGAGGCAAATAAAAAAAAGCTTGCGGAGGCTCTAAAAGATTATTGGATTCAGCATAATAAGTGGAAAGGGAAGTTGAGTCACAAACAGAAGCAGAAAGTAGCCAAGATAAAAGAAATTCTTGAAGCGGAGTAATGCTCTCAAACCGTGGAAAGGAGGGCACTTGAAATATATCCTGGGGAAAGCAGGTTCTACAACAAGGTGTTCGAGTTGTAGCGGAGGCTGGTGATGAAACGGCAGGCTATTTTAATATTTTCTCACGAACTTACCGGTGAACAGAAAAAAGAACTCAAAGATAAATGGGGAGTCAACCGTATTGTACCGATGCCGGAAGATATATTGGAAACCTGGGGGAACGTTCCCCCCGAGATTCCCTCTCTTAAAGGTTTTGTACGCCCGGTTCTCGAATGGCTCGTGAAAGTGGCCTTCCCTGATGATGTGGTGCTGGTGCAGGGTGATTTTGGTGCTACCTTTATTGTTGTGAATTTTTCCCTGAAGCTGGGTCTTGTGCCTGTTTATTCCACTACGAAAAGAGATGTCACAGAAGAAGCATATCCCGGAGGGGAAGTTAGACAGAACAGGATCTTTAAGCATCAGATGTTCAGGAGGTATGAAGAGTAGAGTGTAAGAACATCAACTACCTGCGTTTATATATTCAGAGGTCACAGCTATGGCACGGTTGTTTTTAAGTACCCTGGGTACTACCGAATATTCGGAAGTCTATTACAAACTTGACGATAACCCTCCTTACTTAACACCCTTTGTCCAGGAGGCGCTTGTTAATTTCCTTTGCAGAAAATGGAGCGCGAATGACAGGATAGTCATGTTCTGTACGGAAAAAGCTCGACAAATAAACTGGATAAACGAAGATCCGGGTGATGTGGGGGAAGGATCGGGGAAAGGACTGGAGGATAGACTAAAAGCACTGGGCCTTAATGCAGAAATTGGGATGGTAACTATCCCTGAAGGAAAGTCTGAGTCTGAAATCATGGAAATATTTTCGAGAGTTACAGAAGAGATAAGAGAACAGGACTCTGTGGTACTTGATATAACTCACTCTTACAGATCACTTCCCTTGTTGAACATAGTGGTCCTCAACTATGCCAAGGCTCTAAAAAGGATCAAAGTGGAACGAATCTGCTACGGAGCTTACGAAGCCAGAGAAAATAACGTTGCCCCTATTTTTGATCTGACTCCGTATGACAGATTGCTGGACTGGTCAGTGGCTGTGAACGAATTCATAGGTTACGGCATTCCTGATCGTGTGACGGCACTGGTTCGGGAAGACGTGTCACCCATCTTGATGGAAAAAAGGGGAAAAGACATTACGGCTGCCTCGATTAAAAAACTTGCAGACAGGTTGTGTAAAATGTCTCAAAACATCAGAAGTGCCAGGTGCTTTGAGATAGAAAAGTTTGTGTCCTTAAAAGGTGATGTCGACAAAATAAAAGAACAGAAACTAATACCACCGTTGAATCCGCTCTTGGATAAAATCGTTGAAAAAACCGAAGGATTTGGAGCCGAATCTGCCACTCTAAAAGGGTTCGAAGCGGTTAAGTGGTGTATTGAACATGATTTACTTCCGCAGGCGTATATTATTCTCCTTGAAACCGTGCTGACAGGGGTTTGCAGAAAACTCGGGTATGATCCTGCAAAAAAGAAAGAACGTAATTTTCTCAGCGCATTATTGAGTGTGGTCGGGCAAAAAAAGCCTGAGAGTAAATGGGAAGGCGAGCTGAAACGTAAGATGGAGAAGGCCAGAGAAATCCTGGTAAAATATGATGTCCCGTTTAAAGAATTGGCAAAAGCATACTCGAAGCTTGGCAATCACAGAAATGATTTTATGCATTGCGGTTGCAGTGGTTCGCCCGGGAAACATGAGACGCTCAGGACCAAAATACACCAATTGTATGATGATGTAACTCTTGCCTGGAGTAAATTTGACTCTGCGCTAACCTGATAGATTTCAGGCTAATTTTGTAACATCTTGAAATTAGATAAATTTTAAGTTCTTTGAAAAATAGGTTCTCGCAAATCGGGTTTTTATGGAAAATCAATAATTTAGAATTGCTACAGAGGTCCGGATATGGTAGATTTAAAAAGTAAATTGTTATTTCCGGATGAGGTTCGCGCATTTACACTCCTAGGTGTGCGAAATTCAAAACCAATCCGGGCCAGCAGTTCTAAGGAATGACCCGATGATTAGGGGATTGCGACTAATCCAGGCGCCCCATTGAGGATTCTATACTCAAATTTAGTTCTAAGGAATGACCCGATGATTAGGGGATTGCGACATAGGATAATAGCCTAATGTTTGATTGCTATATCCCACGTTCT
>QMLL01000192.1 GCA_003646715.1 Deltaproteobacteria bacterium | reverse complement strand
AATAACCATGAACCGGAAAGAGTTCGCAAGCTGCTCCTGCATAAAAGGGAGATCAAAAGGCTAATAGGAAAAACCAGGGAGAAGGGATACTCGTTAATTCCTTTGCGCCTTTATTTCAGGGGTGGTAAAGTAAAGGTGGAACTCGCGCTGGCCAGGGGGAAGAAAAAGCATGACAAGCGCGAAGCGATAAAGAGAAGGGAAGAGGACAGAGAACTCAGGAGAATAATGAGAAAGAAATTCTGATAGTGTTGGCAGTGTGATGGAGATCGGTTACAGGAAATTTTTGCTTTGCTTTGTTTTATTGGCGCTGGCGTTTTTCGGGGGAACAGTGCTGGCTTCATCAGTGGTTTCCGTGGTTGCCAACGGAAAGATAGGTTATGTTGGCCAGATAACAGATGAGGTGAGGCAAACTGCCACGAAAAAGATGCTGGTCGAAGCTATAAAGCAGGTATTGGAAGAATTACCTGCAGTATCCGACACTGCCATCGTAGAAGAGTTTATCAAGGAACGAGTCGAAAAATCCCCTGATACTTACGTGGAGAGCTACAGGCTTATCGCTGAGCTTCGAGATAAGAAGTACTTCCAGGTTATCGGAAAGGTAAATGTAAAAAAGTCACTCCTTGTAAAAGATTTCAACAGCTATACTGCCGGCGAAGAACCAGGAGAGAATAAACTTACGCTGGTTTTGCTGGTCTCAGAGTACAATCCCAGAACAAATGAGTGGGACTACTGGTGGAAGATTCCTCCTGACAAGAAACAGCGGCTCTATTTTACCAGGCAACTCGGAAAAGAACTGGAAGCAAGGGGAGTTCTGGTTGTTAACAAGGTTGGCAAAGAAAAAATACTGCTCCAAAGCGCGAATTTTCAAACCCCTTTTGTCACCACCGATGCTGCCATTCAGCTTGGTTTAATTTACAGGACTGCTTTTGTAGTTATAGGTAACGTTCACCTGAACGAAGATGTTAGTAAAAAAGCAAAATACCTGGTTGCGTCTCTACAGATACTCAGCACTGAAAACGGAGAAAGCATTGCTGAGATAATAGAAAAGAAAAAAGTTAGATCGAATCCTCGTAAGTCAAAGTTCATTGAAATGGCCAGGGTTGTGGCCCCCAGGATTGTAGATGAAATGAAGACTCACCTTGCACGGGCATCGGGCAAAGTCAGCCCAGGCCCCGGTCCTGTTCCTACACAGGTTGCTGGAGAGTATACGATTACCATTGAAATATCAAATTTGGGTAATCTGCATCCCGTGGAATTGTTGCAGAGATATTTTGGCAGTAACGATTCTCCGGTTACAGAGATAGAAAGTGTGACTCTGGAACATCGTAAGGTACAGATGGTGGTTAAATCAGAAGTTGACGGAACCCTCCTTGCAAGAAAGATAATGACTGCTTTCCCGAACGAGGAAGAGTTGTCGGTACTTTCTAGCAGCGAGGACAGTATCAAAATCTCCTCTAGTCATCCTGGAGTACTATGACCATACCCAACTTTCTAACCCTGGTTCGAATTATTCTTATTCCACTATTGGTGATTTTACTTCTCGAAAATCAACTTGGAAAAGCCCTGGGTGTTTTTGTCGTTGCGGGAATTACGGATGCACTTGATGGTCTTATTGCCAGAATGTTTCATCAGAAAAGTAAACTTGGCGCCTACCTTGACCCGCTGGCTGATAAACTTTTACTGGTAACCACATACCTCACCCTGGTTCACCTATCTCTACTACCTATCTGGCTGGTGGTAATTGTTGTTAGTCGCGATCTCTTCATTGTTGTCGGCATTATGACGTTTATTATCCATGGAGTAAAATTTGAAATTCAGCCTTCCATTTTGAGTAAGATAACAACGGTGATGCAAATAATCACTGTAATACTTGCTCTTTCTTCCCCAATTTTCAGTTTCCACAACATGCTCCTTTATTCGTCCTGCGTTGCAACCGCTGTGGTAACCACTGCATCCGGTTTCCATTATTTAATGATGGGAATAAAGATCTGGGAACAGAGCAGGGCTGACAACGATCTTGATATAAAGGAAGATAGTCAAAATTGTTGAAATTGGATATTCTGGCAGGGGTTCCTAACAAATAGACCGGAGATGCGACAGTATTATCTGATAAACAAGAAGAGAGGGCTTTGTGCCCTCTCTTTCAACTCCTGGTGTTTCCTTAGTCTTCTTGCAATTCTTTTATGTCTTTGTAGTAATCAAGGGCCTCCGGATTACTTAGAGCATCCTTATTCAGCACCGGTTTACCATGAATTACGTTTTTCACCGCCAGCTCCACCTTTTTCATGTTAAGCGTGTATGGAATATCAGGTACGGCAATAATTTTTGCCGGAACGTGTCTTGGGGATGCGTTGGTGCGAATTACGTCTCTGATTTTCTTTTTCAGTTCATCGGTTAATTCATAGCCTTCTGCCATCTTGACGAAGAGAATCACTCTCACGTCGTTTTTCCATTCCTGGCCAACGACGATACTATCGGCTATTTCTTTCAACTGTTCAACCTGCCTGTAAATTTCAGCAGTTCCGATTCTTACGCCACCAGGGTTAAGAGTTGCATCCGAACGACCATAGATCTTCACTCGGCCTTCATCGTGTATTTCTATAAAGTCTCCGTGTCTCCAGACGCCTGGATAAACGTCAAAGTAAGCGGACAGGTACTTTTTGTTGTCCGGATCATTCCAGAAGTATATAGGCATGGAAGGTGCTGCTGCCGTACAAACAAGTTCTCCTTTCTGGTTAAATACGGGTTTGCCGTTTTCGTCCCATGCCTCAACCTTCATTCCCAGTCCTCTGCATTGCAACCATCCGGCATATACAGGGCCCATGGGATTCCCAAGGGCAAAACAACCATTGATGTCGGTTCCGCCGGATATGGATGCCAGCTGAAGGTCTTCTTTCACTTCCTGGTATATGTATTCAAAACCTTCTTCTGACAGGGGAGAACCTGTGGAAAGAACTGCCTTCAATGGTTCAAGGTTGTAGGTCTTACCAGGTTGGACTCCCGCATTCATGAGAGCCGAGATATACCCGGCACTTGTACCAAAAACGGTGATCTTTTCTTCTTCTGCCATTTTCCACAAAGCACCAGGATCAGGATAAAAGGGGTTTCCGTCAAAAAGAACCAGGGAAGCTCCCACGGCAAGAGAACTGGTGAGCCAGTTCCACATCATCCAGCCGCAAGTTGTAAAGTAAAAAATTGTATCTTCACGTTTCAGGTCAGTGTGTACAACAAGTTCTTTCAAGTGGTTAATCAGCACTCCGCCTGCGCTTTGCACCATACATTTTGGAAGGCCAGTGGTTCCGGATGAATACATGATGTAATGAGGATGTTCGAAAGGAAGCTGAACAAAGTCAATCTCAAGGTTATCTTCGCTGGCCTTGAAATCATCAAAATATACGGCATTCGGGACTCCACTGATATCGGGTTGATCCTGAGTATAAGGAACAACAACTACTTTTTCCGTTGTGGGAAGTTCTTTAAGGATATTTGTGATTCTTTCAAGTGAATCGAACTTTTTACCTTTGTAAAAGTAACCGTCTGCTGTAAACAGGACTTTAGGTTGGATTTGACCAAAACGATCGAGTACTCCCTTTATTCCAAAGTCAGGCGAACAGGATGACCAGGTTGCGCCAAGGCTGGCAGCAGCAAGCATCGCCACGATTGTTTGTGGCATGTTGGGCATAAAGCCCACTACCCGGTCACCTATCTGCACCCCAAGGTCTTTAAGAGACTTTGCTACCTTTGCAACCTCGTTATACAGCTCGGCGTATGTCATCTTTACTGATTCTTCTGCTTCACTCTTGAAAATAAGTGCTACCTGATCGTCCCTGTAGCGGAGCAGATTTTCCGCGAAGTTTAACCTGGCTCCACTGAACCACTTAGCTCCTGGCATCTTGTAAGGATCGTCCACCACCTCATCGTACTTTTTGGAGTGTTTTATATCCACAAATTCCCACATTGACGCCCAGAAGTCAGGGATATTATCCACTGACCACTTATAAAGCGGTTCATATTCCGTAAAATCCTCGTTGAATTTTTCGTTTATGAAATTCATGAAACGATACATGTTGGTGTTTTTGATACGTTCTTCCGATGGTTTCCACAGTAGCTTGTCCATAGTCTCCCCTTTCGTGCCTGGAAGTTGGATTGTTAGTAATTTTAGCTAGCGCTCTCACTTTTAGCACATAGTGAACATTTTCATTTATCACCATTTCGAGGTAAATTCAAAGAAAATGTTGCGATAAACCAAAGGTACCTCAAGGATAATTATTTTACTTGCACTATAGGTACCCTTTGGCTATTTTTAACAAATTCAAAAGTTTTGTAGAACAGGCCGTGTCACATGTCACAGCTTGATGAACCAACATACCGGTGTAGATCGAAAAGCAGGAGTATTTGGGAGTAATGGGGAATAGCAGCTTGTCACCAAGTATAAAGGTTATAAGTGCCAGTGAATTCAGTGATTTATTGACAAAACTGAAAAGAGATTACCAGAGTCAGTACTATGCAATGTACTCCAGCCTGTGGAATGGTATAGTTACTGACCCTGTGCTCATGCTAGTACCTGTTGATGATCACATGGTCCATCGAGGCGACGGGGTATTTGAAGCGTTTAAATGTGTTAACGGGAATTTATATAATGTGCATCGGCACCTGAAAAGGCTGGAGTATTCCGCATCGCAGGTT
>QMLL01000191.1 GCA_003646715.1 Deltaproteobacteria bacterium | reverse complement strand
TTTTATGGTATCTGCATGCTTTATTATTTTTTTTGCAGGGTGCGGCACTCAGGAACAGGAAAAGGAAACATCATCAGTAGAAGAACCGGCAGGTAAAGTTGAAGAAATGACTCAATCTGTTAAAGAGACTGTGAGCGAAACGGTTGAGGCTGCAAAAGATAAAGTTGTTGATACAGTTGAAAGTGCTGTTGAAGCAACTGGAGATATTGTAGAAGATATGAAAAACAAAACCGGTGAAGCAGTTTCTGCGTTGCAGGAAAAGGCGAACGATATAAAATCTTCTGTACCTGAAAAAACTGATCTCACTTCTTCCGGAGAGAGTGTTTCAGAAGCTGTTAGTGAGAAAGCCGATGATACAATGACTTCGGCGAAAGATGCTGCCGAAGATGATGTAGGCGATTTGATGTCACATTGACAGGCTTTTCAACTTGTCTTTTCATGTTATTGTCTTTTTGCTTTTCATATTTGTATAAAATATATTTTAGTATGCGAAATCTATTGCGATTTCGCATACTTTTATTTTATTTAGTCGTAACCGGCCCTTAGTATAACGTTTCATTAAAACATCGACAAAACATATTTCCTATGCTATACATCCTCTAAAACCCAGGAGGATGTTATGTCAAGGGCAACGCAAAGGCCACAATTGCAATTGGACATTGAGCAGCGTAACGAATTGATTCAGCTCAGTCAATCTCGTACCGCTCCCTTCAGGGAGGTCCAGCGTGCAGCAATTTTGTTGCAATACGCTGGTGGAAAAAGCATTACAGCCATTAAGAACGAACTTGGTGTAAGCCGACCAACTATTTACAAATGTATTGACAAGGCTCTTGCAGCTGGTATCGAAACGGGGCTCAAGGATAAGTACCACAAACCCAAAGAACCCGTGATCACCCCGGAAGCAAAAGCATGGGTTGTCAATCTCGCTTGTACAAAGCCCAAAGGCCACGGCTATGCTGCAGAGACGTGGACACTGTCTAAACTGGCCAAACACACCCGGGAATACGCACCCCCGGCCGGGCATGAATGTTTAAAGCGTGCTTCGAAAGCGACCATTCACCGAATCCTGAAATCTCATCCTCTCCAACCCCACAAGGTACGCTATTACCTGGAGAAGCGTGATGACCAATTTGAAAAAAAGATGCGTGACGTTTTTATAGTCTATAAAGAGGTCAACGAACAGAACAAAAGCCCTGGCAAACACAAGGGCAAAAATATTGTAACCGTCTCGTTAGACGAAAAACCAGGGATTCAAGCCCTCGGCAATGTTGCCCCTGATTTGCCTCCCCAGCCGGGAAAGTACCCTGGCATAGGGCGAGACTACGAATACAAGAGATTCGGGACATTGTCTTTATTGGCTGCATTGGACCTCCATGACGGACACGTCATTGCTCAAGTGCATGACCGCCACAGAAGCAGGGAGTTTGTCTTGCTCCTAAAAGAGATTGACCAATATTACCCGAAAGATCTTCAAATTCGTTTGATCCTGGACAATCACTCAGCCCATATCTCCAAGGAAACCATGAGATTTCTCGCAACACGGCCGAACCGATTCATATACGTACATACACCGAAACACGGCTCGTGGCTCAATTTGATCGAAACCTTCTTTGCAAAGATATCAAAGACCTTTCTCAAAAACATTCGAGTTCAATCCAAACAGGAACTGAGAGAAAGAATCCTCAAGGGCATCGAAGAAATCAATGCCGAACCCGTGGTTCACCAATGGAAAAACTTCGATTTTGCCAAAAACAGGTTGTAAATAAATTAATGAAACGATCTACTAGTGCAATAGATCCATTACTTGCGTAATATCAGAAATCTGTTCTATTGACTTGATTTTTTCAAGTAATCTCTCCGTGTTTTCTTCCGTTATGGTCATTTGCGCCGCATTTCTAAACTTTGCTATGAGTTCGTGAGTGCTCAACGGGTTCGCTGGACTCCCCTTTTGTTTTGGCCTGAACCTCTTATATTCCTCTCCATTTTTCATTATTACAGACACCCTAGCGCCGAAGCCTAATGAATCAACAAGATGAGCATCAACTTTGTTCTTGAGTTTGATTACCCGTGGATCATGAACTTTTTCGTCAACAAATTTGTCTAACCCAACATTTTCTTCAAGAAGGGCTAAGGCAGCGAGATACCAGAGACTAAATTTGATCTCCCTTCCAGTTTTAGGGGACTTGTTTCCAGCGGCGGTAAAAGCAACATGTCCTGTTTCTATTTTTATTTTTTCTATGTCGTCAGGTTCTGGATGATACTTATCCCTGATCTCCTCCAGGAGACCTAATGTTCCGTGCACTCACGCGCATGTTGCATAAGGTTTGAAGCATATATCCAAAAGGTGATATTTGGTCCCTAACCCATCAAGGACTATTCCTTCATTTGGGGTCTCTGTAAGCACCGAAAAAAGCCCCAATTCCCCTTCGATTATTTCCTTTGAACTGGTAAAACCTTTTTCGGCCAGCAAGGCCGAGAGAACACCGTCCATAGCGCATTTACCCGCATGTAACGGTTTCGTCATTGTCCCAAACACCTGTCGGACTCCACTTGCCTGAGTACCGCAAATACCAAATGCATTGATGATCTCGTTTACACTCATGTTTAATAGGTTGGCCACTCCGGCCGTTGCAGCGAACCTGCCTGTTGTAGCTGTGCTATGCCACCCTAATTCGTAATGGTACCTTCCGAGCCCCAGCCCGAGTCTAATACATACTTCAATCCCCAGGATTAAAGCTCGCAGTACCTCAAGACCACCCAACCTTTTCCTTTCGGCCACAGCTAAAATGGCAGGTAAGCACGTCGAAGTAGCGTGAATGACAGTATCTTCATGGTAATCATCATAGTCAAGGGCATGGCCGATTACTCCATTCGCGAGTGCCGCATAATTGACATCCGCTTTAAGCTCTGAGCCAATAATAGATGCGTGCGGCTTTCCTTCATACTCTTTCACATAATCAAAGATCACCTTCGAGGTCTCTTCAGACACACCCCCCAAAGCACATCCAAGCCAATCAAGAAAACACATCTTTCCTTTTTCGATGACCTCTTGGGGTAAATCATTGAGTTGCGTTTCATGGAGAAACTCGGCCAATTTTTTTGTAACTTTCATAGTCGTAGCCTCACCCTAAATGCGATACATTTATGTTTTGACTTCCATTAGTTATAATTTGATCTTTGTGATGTCAGAACAGTGAGCCATATTTCGGGCTTGAATTATCAGATAAGGTTTATGTTCCAGCGCTTCCACTCTTCCGGTTTCAAAGGAAAGTGATAAACTGAGCACAAATCATTAAATTCTGCACCAAGGGCATGAATACCATATTTGATGACCTTGGCTGTTTCTGCAACCTTTCGGCCAACCATCATCGCGGAGGTCATCGCATACGGATCGTCTTTGACGGCTATATTTTTACCGTCATCATCAGCGCCCCTTGGTCCGAGAGGTGGTCCTGAATATCCGGCGCCGCCAGTCGCCATCCCGCTGACAGTAATGCCTTCAAGGATATGAAAGGCTCCAAGGATTATATTGTTTGTGACCTCCTGCCCCCCAAATGCCAAAAGTGCGACGCTTACCGCCCCCCCGACTTTGAAACCGAAAGTGCCTTTAAAAGCCAATGGGCGGAGCCGGTCCATAAACGTCTTCATGCGACCGCTGACGTTGGAAACATACACGGGAGATCCAAAAATGATTCCGTCAGCCTCCTCCAGCAAAGGATAGATTTTTTGCATATCATCTTTGATAATGCAATTGCCTCCATGTTTCCTATTCGTATCGTCATGAGAAAAAATGCATTTATTACAGTGCCTGCAATATTCAATCTTGAAATCGGCTAATTCAATAAATTGGGTCTCTACACCTTTGACTTTTTCGGCTGACCTTAACGCTTCTTGGACCATGAACGAAGAATTACGGGCTTTTCGGTGAGCTCCAGAGACACCCAAGATATTAATTGTCAGATGTTCCATTCGTTACTCCTTTTTGCCTTTGTTTTGTCCATTCGAAGTACTTGTAAGTTATCTTCATTCCTTCAATAAACGGTGTATACTGAAAATCCAGAATCTTTGCAATGCTAGATCCTGTATAAACCAGTTTCCTATCAGGAGGGAATGGTAGAGGAAGACCCATTTGAGTAATCTCAGCAATGCTCATCTTGGTGGTTTGAATCTCCTTTCCCGTTATTTCTTTGAGTATTTCTACTAAATCGGTGTAAGAGATCTGTTCAGGAGAAGAGACGTTGAACGAATTATTGAAGACCTTTTCATTACTTATGCACCGGAAAATGACACGTGCCAAGTCTACGACCCAGACAAAAGTGAAAATGGTTAGGTCTGGATCTGGCATAACCAGCGGTTCGCCCTTTGTTATGAGTTCAAAGAAAAAACGTTCCCTGGGTGCATAGTTATATTTCCCATAGATAATAGAAGGGCGAAATATCGTTAACGGTATTCCCTTTGCCGTGCACAGCTCAGTGGCCGTGCATTCAGCCCGCCACTTATCAAATCCATAATTCGCATACTCGCCCAATTCAGGCTGGGGGTGCACAATTTTTGGTGCCTCCTCATTGATGGGAAGAGCGGTGTTATCTTCATATACCGAAGTGGTGCTGATAAGGATATAGTGAGCTATATCGCCCTGAATAGAACGGATGAGCTTCTCCACCTGTACCGGTTCATACGCACAAAAGTCGACCACAGCGT
>QMLL01000190.1 GCA_003646715.1 Deltaproteobacteria bacterium | reverse complement strand
TGTGGAATGCATAGTCCGCGGATACCTTGTGGGATCAGGCTGGAAAGAGTACAAGGCATCAGGAACCGTATGTGGAATAAAGTTGCGCGAGGGGCTTGTGGAAGCTCAAAAACTGGATGAACCTATTTTCACTCCCTCAACCAAAGCTGAAAAAGGAGAACACGACGAAAATATTAGCTTTGATGAGATGGTTAAGCTTGTTGGCAAAGACATTGCCGGGAATGTGAAAGAGTTAAGCCTTTTTATTTACAAGGAAGGAGCCAGAGAGGCCCTGGAACGAGGCATAATAATTGCCGACACCAAGTTTGAATTCGGTATTTGCGACGATGAACTATTGCTGATAGACGAAGTTCTAACGCCTGATTCTTCTCGCTTCTGGCCTGCTGATGAGTATACACCCGGGAAGACCCCGAGAAGTTTCGATAAGCAGTACCTGAGAGATTATCTGGTTGAAATGGGCTGGAGCCCGGATCAACCACCACCGGAGTTACCGGAAGAGGTGGTCAAAAACACTAGGTCCAAATACATGGAAGCGTTTACAAGGTTAACGGGGAGAAACCTTTAAGATGATCAACAAGTCCCTGGAGAAAATCAATATAAGCGATATCGATTTTTCGATAGATGATTTCAGGTTTTGTTGCGGGGTGCAACCCGATCAACTGGAGAGCTCCATTGCAAAATATTGCGTCCTTGTTCCGCCTTATCTTTATCACTGTTCCGGGAACCGCAACTTTGCCATTGTGACAGGCTTCCGGAGACTTGAAATCGCAAAAAGATTAGGGATGGTGGCAGTAAACTGTTTTGTACTGGAAAAAGGTATTTCTCATGAAAATCTTTTTCTGCTGGCTTTGAACGAAAGAATAGGAAAACGGGAGCTCAATCCTGCAGAAAAGGCAATCTTAGTGAGAAAAGTAGTAAGTTTGTTTGGAAAGGGTAGGTCGATAAAAGAAATTCTGCCACTCATAGGGTTAGAACCATCAGAAAAAATACTAAGCCAATACCTTGCCGTCTCTAAACTTAGCATGAATATTCTGGAAAAACTGGCAACCGGTGAGCTGAGTATTCAGGGGGCGCTGGAGCTCTGCAAAATAGATGAGAAGGATAGAGCGAAGATTGTTGAAATTCTGGTGAAACTGGGTTGCAGCGCAAGCATCCAGAAAGAAATAGTGGTATATTGCAAAGAGATAGGTGCAAGAGAAAAAAAGGCGCCTGGGCAAATTATTGAAGAGCCTCAAGTCCGAGAGATTCTAGATGATCCGGAGCTTAACAGGCGAGAAAAAACGAATCTACTTCGTACGTATTTGCGAAAAAAACGATATCCGTTGATCACGAAACGTGAGGCGGAGTTTAGGAAGAAATTGAGTAAATTGTCACTACCTTCCGGTATAACGATAAAACCGCCTCAGTATTTTGAAGGAAACAGATGGAGCATTGAGCTAGTTTTCTGGAGCCCCGAAGAACTCAATAAGAAAGTTAGTGCGGTGGAGCGAGTTATAAAAAATGGTTCCATTGAGAGCCTACTGGAATGATGAATTCTTGTTCTTGTGAGGGCGGGGGGCTGCCCCCCGAGTCTTTGTGGGTTAATGGTGAGACTTTCTAAATGCCGGATTCGACATCAAAATGCAACAGTGGTATAGTCAATAGTCAGTTTTGCCCCCATTTCAACTTGCTTCTCAGAATATCGAAGTAATTATTGAACGGTGTACGAATCAAATTTAATGGCACGGGCGCTTTTTTTACTATAACCAGGTCGTTGGGCATCAGTCTAAGACCCACCTGCCCATCGCATGTGAGGGTGACCTCGCCCGCTTTTTCTTCCAGTTCAACTTCGACTTCCATGGTATCCAGAAGAATAATCGGCCTGTTTGATAGTGTGAAAGAGCAAATGGGAGTTAACAGAAAAACCTCAGCCGTGGGATAGACTATGGGGCCACCAGCGGATATGTTGTAAGCGGTAGATCCTGTGGGTGTGGCGATGATTAAGCCATCACCCTTGTATGTTGTGAGATAATCGTTGTCAATGGAAACCCTGAGGTTAATGATACGGGCGAGAGCTGCCTTGTTGATTACAGCGTCGTTTAAAACGGTCTGCTGGAATACCAGTTTATCTCCTCTTTTGACTTCAGCCAGAAGTCTTATTCGTCTTTCGATCTCATAATCTTTGTCGAGAATTCTTTCCAACACTTCATAACGGGCTTCCATGCAAACTTCAGTCATGAATCCCATACCGCCGCCGATATTGATTCCTACTACAGGTATGGAACTGTTTGAAAGCAATCTTGCAACGCTGAGCAATGTTCCATCTCCGCCAAGCACCACCACCGCCTCGGTTTTCGGAGATATTCTTATTGGTATTCCTTCTTCTAATTGCTGAGATTCATCAACATTTTGCCTTAAATTTACTTTAATTCCCTTCTTTTCGAGCCATATTTTCATCTCATGACCAATTTCTTTTGCTAGAGATTTCCCTCTCTTGTATATTATTGCTATGTGTCGCTCTTTTCTGGTCATTGTTTGTTATTCCCCCGGCTTAATTTCAGATATGTAAGTGTTTAGCCAAGCAAAATTAGGTTAAATTAAATTTGTATTGGTACTTCGTTTGTGTTAATTTTTCTGTAGTAGGGCTAGGATCATAACATGGATTATTTGAGACCAAGCAAAGATCAAGAACCACTTACCCAGAAAATTCTGGTCGTGGATGATGATCCCCAGGTTCGGGAGCTCCTAGGCGAAGTATTGCGCCATTTTGGGCACGAAGTTGACTCCGCCGTAGACGGGATCGATGCCCTACAAAAAGTCGAAAACGATACCTTTAACATTGTTATAACAGACCTCAACATGCCTCGCATGGATGGCATGGAACTAATAAGCGAGATCCATAACCGTTTTACCAACGTTGATACCATTGCCATTACCGGTTATGACATGAAGTATAAGTATACCGATGTCATTAACCTGGGCGCGAGCGATTTTATTACCAAGCCTTTTAATCTCAATGAGCTTGAAGCCAAGCTGAACAGGTTAATCAGAGAACGTACGCTCCGGATGGAGCTTGAAAAGCTTTGTATCCACGACTGCTTGACATCACTTTATAATAGACGTCACCTAGATTACCAGCTAAAATTTGAAGCTGTAAGAGCACTCCGCCAGCACCACAATTTATACTTAATTTTCATAGATGTCGATAATTTTAAACAGTACAATGATACCAAGGGTCACCATGCCGGGGACGTCGTTCTGGAAAAGATAGGAAGAGTCCTCAAAAAATCGATAAGGGAAAACGTCGATTCAGCCTTCAGATACGGTGGTGACGAATTCGTGGTCCTGATCCCTTACGCTACCGAGAAGCAGGCCCTTATGGTGGCAAAACGTATACAGAATAATTTTTACGACCTTGGGCTTGAAATTGTTACGTTGAGCATAGGAGTGGCCAAGCTGAAAAATGATCCAGCACACCCCGAAGAGTGCATGCATGAACTCCTGAAAAATGCAGACAGAGCTGCATACAGGGCCAAAAACGAACTTGGCGGCAATAAAGTGGTTATCCACAATGCTGCCAGTATTAGTGAAGAGTGAACCTCCTTTAGCCAACTCGCATTTGAGACTTCTGTTAGGTTGATTAGTATACCAAGTCGCAGATTTACCTCTGCAGAATCTTTCCTGCCAAATTCCATTACAAAGAACATACAGCAGGATGAAAAGGATAAACTTATCCACTACTTGATCAAAATCTAGGAAGATATTCCATTTCCTTGTACCTTGAGCTTAAACTCTGATAGGTCCGAGAAGGTCTTCTGTGTCTATTATCTGCCTGTATCGTCATTCCTGCGCAGGAAGGAATCCAGCCTGGGCTGTATTCATATTCTAAAATGGATGTAGGGCTTAAATGAGAGTTGGGGGTGAGAGGTACAGATTTTTGGTAGATTTATGTGAATAATGTGTCTAAAATTTCTTGACAAGAGGTTTTAGTGAGATTATATAGGTGCAACATTTCTAAACAATAAGTTTAGTTACACTAAACAATGGAACCAACTATTAAGATAGGGAAAAAATTGAGAAAGTTGCGTCAGGCCAAGGCCCTGACGCAGGAAGAGCTGGCAAATCGCTCTTATTTGACTAAAGGGTTTATTTCACAGCTGGAGAGAGACATAACGTCTCCGTCGATAGCTACGCTCAAAAGCATCCTGGACGTTTTGGGTGAAGATCTGGCCAGTTTTTTCAAGGAGGCGGAGCCTCATAGGGTAGTTTGCGGAAAAAAAGAAAGGGTTCTTCACTCGTCGTCAACGGATGAAGTGAAAATTGAATTGATTTTGCCTCAGGCACATGGCAGACTAATGGACCCGGTGATTGTCACCATACAGCCGGGACAAAGAACTGAACCTGAAAGTTCTCATGAAGGGGAAGAGTTTGGGTTTCTTATCAGAGGCACCGTTGGATTGTGGCTCGACAACGAATGTTACAGGTTAAAAAAAGGTGATTGCTTTTATTTTAAAAGTAACCAGAAACATTGGGTTGAGAACCATGGAAAACATGTTGCGGAGATTTTGTGGGTGGTGTCACCACCCGTTTTTTAGGTGTTATATCGTGCGAAATTGTGTTTGGCTTTTTGTGGCTTGAAGAAACAGGATTTTGGACATATAAGACTTAGAACTGGTATGGAGGTGATGGCATTGAGCAACAAACCAGAATACGGCTTTGGTCTTCATC
>QMLL01000189.1 GCA_003646715.1 Deltaproteobacteria bacterium | reverse complement strand
TGCATTCTGGAAAGCTTCGTAAGAAAAGGAGACAAGAAGGAAGTAAGAACCTACGAGTATCGCTACATGAAACCCGGTTGGGTCTATATGAAGATACTGAAAGGCGACAATAAGGGAGCAGTGGTCATCTACAACCCGGAAACGGGTAAGGTGCGCGCCCGTAAAGGCGGAATCCTCGGAGCCATCAAGCTCACTTTTGACCCCACCGACAAAAAGGTTTTGTCCATAAGAGGCCACAGAGTCGATGAGAGTCACATGGGAGCTATCCTGAACCGCTGGCTCGACTACCTCACGCGGGCGAAAGTGGAATACAAAGGCGAAACGACCGTCGATAGCCTCAAAGGCCCGCTCCTCGAAGCAACCGAATGCGACACGGCGAAGTACCACGGGACGTGGAAGGAAATATTGCTCCTCGATGCGGACAACCACCTGCCGGTCCTGATAGAACAATTCGACCGAAGCGGAAAACTAATCCACCGAGTCAGGATCAAAGACCTGAAGCTGAATACAGGACTGAAAAAAGAAGACTTCAAGCTCTGAAATGTAGCAACTACATATAGAACAACAAAGGCCTTTAGAGAAACTACCAGGTGAAGTTTCCAAAACATTATAATCTTTCACTTACCTATAGATCGCATCCAAGCCCGCTTTCTCAGTGTACATTCTAACTCTCGATATTTATCGTTTTAATCACCAATATATCGCATTAGAGGCCCCGGTTTAAACAAAAACTTGACATAGGGAAATTCCTATTGTTTAATCTAAATTAGGATCTTTCAAAAGGAGGTGCAAAATGAAAAGGCTGTTTGTTGTGACCATAGCCCTGATAGGGTTGGTAGTGATGTCCCCCTCTAAACTCTATCCTGAGGGAAGTACTCTACCTTATGATGGTTTCTGCCTGGTTCCATATAATCCTTTGGGCCCTATATCTCTAGTCGACATTGATTCCACGACAGGAGTTATCAACGATTCTCCTAATACGGACAACAACTGCCATGTGCTCTCCTATAGATCTATATATTATGGAGTCCTTATGTCAAGCGTTCCTCTAAATAATCAAGGTAATGTTAATCTTCTCATCCAAATTATTTCTATCATAACTAGTAAGTTCTAGGAGAATCCCACGATGAGAACGGCATGGGATGATGAAAAAAAAGCATATGCGGCACTGAAGAGCGGAGCTTTTGAATCTGCAGCTGAACTATTTGAAGAATTACTTGAGAAATACCCGGACTTGACTGACAACAAAAAATTAGAATTCATAAGACAGGCTGGAAGTTGCTACGAGCACTTATTCAATATAAGCCGTATCCTATCCCTGCTTGACCGTTATAAAGATTCGTTTCCCCCAAACTCTGTCTATGGCCTGTATTTGAAATCGGTATCTTCCTATTATCTCATACTGCTCGGTGACTATAAGAAAGCCATAAAAGAAGTAAAAGGAATTTACGAAAAACTGCGGCCTACCTCGGAAATGCGAATATATGCTCTCGCTCAGCGTGTTATGGGCATGGCTTATGCATATCTGGGTGAAACAGAAAAGGCCAAAGAACACCTCGAAAGTTCTTTTTATATATTCAGAAGGATCAAGGATACTGACAAAAGTTTAGCCTCCTTGACAATGTTGGCGTACTTATATGACATATATTCTATGTGGGATGTAGCTCTTAAACATCGTAAGACTGTACTCCGCACCGCAAAAAAAGAAAAATCTGAAAAGTGGGAGATTCCTGCACTTATCAACCTCTCTATCTCGTATATAAATCTCGGCAAGTGGTCATGGGCTGAGATGGTGTTGAAGAAAGTCATGGCCCTCTTAGAGGAAATTGAGAATCCCAAATCCCTGCTTTTAGCAGATGCAAAAATAAATCTGGCTCATATTCACATCAAACAAAGACGATACAAATCAGCACAACAGCTGTTGTTCGCAGCTTTCGATTATGTCTCAAGTGTGAATGCTAAGAGACAGTTATACCTGATCAACAAACATTTGGGCCAAATCGAGTATGAAAAAGGAAACTACCAAAGCGCGTTGGAAAGTTACTTCAGGGCCTACAATATAGTGAAAGAAATTGCTCCAAAAGGTAACTGGTCTGCCGAAATTCAGAGATTGATAGCTGAATGTTACATCATGACAAACCGCCTTAAAGAAGTTCTTCCGTTTCTAAGAAACGCTCTAAAGCTATCGAGAAGTGTGAAGAACAAATTTTTTGAGGCTCTGACTTACAGAGTTTTCGCAAAGGTCTACGATATTCAAAATAATGTGGATTCTGCCATCTATTACTACGAGAAATCGATAGAGCTCCTCGAAGAGATCGCTGAGCTTTACGAACGAGGACGTACTTTACTCGAGTACGGGAAGTTTCTTTCGAGGCAGGGAAACTATTTCCGTGCTTTGCGCCTTTTATATAAGGCGGAAGATCTCTTCAAAAAGCTCCCTTCAGAGTATTGGATTGCCGCTACATATCTTGCCATAGCTGAAAACTACTACAGAACAAACAATCACGATCTTGCACTGAAATATCTCGATATGTCCTGGGATATATTCTACAATCTGCATGAAAAGGAATCGCTGATTGAAGCGCAAAAACTGAGAAAGAAGATCGAAGAAGGAATGCTGGAATATGCACTTCTACGTGCAAACGAGTTCACAGTTCCCGACGAGAGTCTGGAAAAAATGCTGAGCTTTTTACACCGTAAACTTTCGCTCCGTTCACTATTGTTATTGGCCGAAAGAAACGGGAGTTTCGAGATACTCAAAGAAATCGGGGCACATCCAGCATTAAGAGAGTATGTAACGCTGTCTCTAAATCGCCGAAACTTGAGAAAACCCTTGCTCTCGTCCAGGGCCGATAAACAGAAAAGAATTGCTTTCCTGAAAAAAGAAGGAATCAGCTCTTTCCTGTTTCTTCCCCTTTCCCACCTCGGCAACAAAACGATCCTCTATCTGGATAAAAAGGACCAGCTAAAGCAGGAGGAACTGCTTTTCATAGTGAGATTCTCAGGGGCACTTTCTGTAAAACTATCAGAGCTTGAACAAAAGGAACTGAAGAGACAGAATCTTCAGCTTATCCGTGAACTGCGCAAACGCGAATTCCCAAATATCATAACAAAAAACGAGAAAATGCTCCGCATTTTTGACCTCATCGAAAAAATAAAAGACGACAACATTCCTGTTCTTATAGAAGGAGAAAGCGGCACTGGCAAGGAACTGATAGCCAAAGCCATTCACCACAGAGGCAAAAGGGGCTCGAAACCATTTGTCCCTCAGGATTGCGGTGCACTGCCGGAGGGACTGGCTGAAAGCATACTTTTTGGACACAGAAAAGGTGCTTTTACCGGTGCAACAAATGACAGCCCGGGACTTTTCGAGGAAGCTCATAATGGTACTCTCTTTCTCGATGAAATAAGCAACCTGAGTCCATCCATACAGGCAAAACTCCTGAGAGTCCTGCAGGACGGCATGGTAAGACGGCTGGGTGAACGCAGATTGAGAAAAGTTAACGTCCGGGTGATCGCTGCTAGCAATGTGGATCTTGACGAGGCCGTTAAAAAGGGTAAATTCAGAAAGGACCTTCTCTATCGCCTGAAAGGTATCAGAATCAAACTTCCACCTCTTCGAGAAAGGAAGGAGGACATTCCCCTTCTGGTTCATTACTTCGTCTCAAAATATTCTCGTGAAAAGGGCAAAAAGGTCAAGAAAATTACTAAGGAAGCCATGGATGCACTGATGGCTTACGATTGGGAAAATAACAACATCAGAGAACTCGAATTCGAGATTGAAAGTGCAATAATACGTATGGAAAACGGAGTTATAACTCCCGACCTTTTCTCTTTTCAAAAAAAACCTAAAAAAATGAAGCCCTCTCCCACGATCGATGAGATCCTTGAGGCGCTGAAAGAGAACAACTGGATAATCCGAAGAACTGCAAAATTCCTGAAGATGCCGGAGTCAACTTTGAGAAAAAGACTTAAAACCCATGGAATCCGTCCGGCAGCTGTGGCTCGAAGGAACATGTGACAAAGCTTTTCAAAGGGCACAATAAACCTATAGTGTGTGAAGCTGCACTGGAGTCTGCAGTCGCACAGGAGATATTCAGTGGGGGGCCGTGAAGTTTAACTTCACGGCCCCCACCGTGTTGAAATCAATTAAAAAACTTCCCTTAAGCCATCACATGAAGCTCTAACATGTAAATACTGAACCAAAATCTGCACAGGAATCGTTCCCTCCATCTCTTATTTATTTGCCGTTTTCCTCTGAATCCTTCGTTTTAAATTTTAGATATTCAAATTAGCAGTGCGCACGCCTGGTGCGCACACGTAATATTCTGCAGCACAAAAAATTATGGCTTTAAGAGCCTGAAGGTGCGCACCCAGCGTAAATCTCCAACAAATTGCCTCCCAGTTAATTACAATTTTTCCCTCCAAAGTGCGCACCAGGCGTGCGCACCTTCATAAAAAGCCCCAATCCCAAATCCCGCATGAATACTTGATTTCCCTTTTTCACCTGAAAACAAAAAACTCATAATTTTACCACCTTCAAAAATTCAAATCCATAACACACTGTGCACCAAAATGTTATAAAAATTGGCATCTTCTTTGCTGTTTTATATCATGCAATGATAAAACACTCCAAACAAAAAACAGAAAAAAACGATCGACCTTCCCGGGGCAGGAGGGGGAGGTCTTAACTATGGAAACCGGAAGCTA
>QMLL01000188.1 GCA_003646715.1 Deltaproteobacteria bacterium | reverse complement strand
ATCTTGGACACAAAAAAGGACGCAAAGAGAAGAGTTGAGCAAACAGCTCCTTATCTTTCTTCTTTTTTCTCACTCACTTCAACAAAACCACGTTTCCCGTCCCCCTCCTTCTTCGCTCTGCCAATCCTTTACTTTCAAGCAAATCCAAACCTCTGCTGACATTTGCCTTTGGGAGTCCGGTTTTCTCCACTATTTCGCTTTGCTCTATAATTCCATCCGATTCGAGAATAGTCTCGTATATCTTGCGTTCGTCATCCTTCAGCCTTTTTGATACCTCGCCCCATCTCTTTTTCCTTTCTTCCAGTATCACTTTTTCAGCATCTTCAACCGCAGGTTTTTCTGTTTGCGCGGAAAACAACAGGTATGTTCCACTAATACCAAGCACAAGAGAAGCTATGACAAGAATGACCACATCAGTGTATGTAAAAAATCCCGGAATTTGCTTCACTGCAATATCATTTCCTTCTACGAATATTTGTATAGGCGTGGGATTCAACAGTTTTATTCCAAGCACGAATACCGCTGCTACGAATACTGCTGCCACGAATACCGTTTTTCCGTGAATATTTTTTGCTTCCATCTTTCCTTTTTTCACCATCCCAATCTAATAGCAGGTATCCAATTAGTGTATGACCTCCCATTCGCATCTGTAAACTGCTTGCATGTTATTTCCCCTCCCGTTGCGTTAAACTTCTCTCCATGTATTATCTGCGGATAAGAGCCTGTGCGTAGGGTGTAGTTGTAGGTTTCGTTTTTTACCAGCGTGAAAGATTCATTAAAGGAAATGTTATGCCAATCTCCTTTGTAACCTTCCCAATGGGCTTCAACACCTTCCCAAGTTGAGTTCCATATTTTCACATATTCGGTATGCCCGCCTGTGCCTGCGCACGGATATGTGTAAAGCCTGGATACAGTAATCGTTTGATTTGGCTTTATTGTTCCGTTGTGTGTGCCGAAGATGCTTGGGTATGGATTTTCTGATGGTCCTGTATCGAAGGCGAAGCTATTTGGATTTTTGGTGGTAAAATTCCAAACATCGCTCGTAGTGGATTTACCCCATCTGTCTGTTGCGACAATTTTCCAGTAATAATTGGTATTGTAATTCAAGGTACCGGGATTGTATGTAGTTCCAGGCTGGTCATCGGAGACGAGTTCATCAGGAGTGGTATCTTCTGCTTCAAAATAAACGTCATAAGTCACAGTATCCCCTGGGTCCGGGTCTCCTCCAGTCCAACTCAAATTTACATCAACGGGGACACCAGTAGAATTATCAGGAGGACATGGATTGCTTGGCTTGTAAGGTGGCTCGTCTGATTCCACAACGGCATCCCATACATCTATTCTTCCAGCACCATACAAATTATCCTTACCAGAAGTGCCGAGGTCTACTGCGGTGGATTCGAGTAGCGATTGAATGTCGTTGGCGGTAAGAGTGGGTTTTGCGCTCAATAATAGTGCTGCAGCTCCAACAGCATGGGGTGTTGATGCACTTGACCCGTAGAAGAGTCCATAAACAGAATTAGACACACCATCTGGTGCTACTGCGTCTGGTTTGGTTCTTCCATCGTTTGTTGGACCTCTTGAGCTGAATGATTCTAAACTGTCATCACTCCAGTACGTAGCACCCACAGCCATTGCTCCTGCTGCATCTGCGGGTATTGTGAGACTACTTGATTTTACGTTATGCTCCGGAAAATCGATATAGAAACTGTAAAGCTCGAAATGGACATCTCTCGTTGCGGAATACCTCTTAATACCAACACCCCAGTATGCTGAAACCGTAGTTTCACCAATTATCGCTTCTGTTGGCGGTTGCGCCCCAGTTTGTGGATTTTCCGAGCCAGCAGCTATTTCCCATGCGGTATCTGTTTTTACCAACAGGTAAAAATCGTAATCCTGATTTGACGCTGGCCAATCATCCCAGCTTAGGAAGAGCGCGATTGGCGTTCCGGCGGGGAGTGTTCCAAGAGTTAAAATCTCGTCTATCGGGCTAACAGAGAATTCATGCCAGCCATCGCCATCTGAATCGTCATATTCTCCCTCATAATGTCTTTTTGCTTCATTCCCGGCAGCCACTACAAATAGGATTCCGTTATTATGTGCGTTATTGACGACATCGCATATAAATCCTGTTCCGTCGTACCCACCAGCATTGACCCAGCCCATTGAACAAGAAATGATGTCAATGTGCTTAGAGATTGCATAATCAACAGCATTTGCAAATTCAACTTCTGTTTCAAAGTTGAACAGGTAAAGTTTTGCATTTGGTGCGACATCCAAAATAGTTTCAGCACATGCAGTTCCATGTTCTTCTCCGCCTCCGGTTATGTCGCCATCTGCTCTAAACGACTTCGCCTCTACGATATTTGCCGATGGTATCTCAGGATTCATGGCATAACCCTTAAAACCCGCATCAATCACCGCTATTTTCACATCATCACCTTTTATTCCTTTTACATGCAGCTTATCCGCATTTATCACGGATACACCTTCACTCGTTATTAAAGGATACGCTTTTAATGGTCTGCGTATGTATTGAATAGCAGGGTTTTTTGCAATCTCTTTGAGTTCAGATATTGGAACGAGTGCCTGGACGAGATTTTTGTATCTCCCCTCTATCTCGATATCCATCTCTTCCATCTCTGCTTTTTCATTCGTTAGTATTAACACCACCCTTATCCTGTCATTAATGAGGTGGATGTTACTCTGCTTAGCGATATTTTGTGCTTCTACAAGATTAATTTCGCTGGCGCTTACAACCTGTGCGATCACAGATTCCATTTTATGATTCTTAAAATCTGCATGTTGTAGAAGATTTATATCTTCTGCGACCATATTTGCGCTACTACTATTGCTGGCTGTGGTAATAATAAGCGCTAAAGGGCTGCATACCACTACCAATGCTAATAATACAGGCAATACTCTCTTCTTTTCTTTCATTTCCATTTTCTTTCTATTCCTCCTACTTCTTGAAAGGAAAATAAAAAGGAAAAAGGTGCATTATGTTATTATTTTTATATTATTATATAGCACCTTTCTACCCCGAAACTCTTTCTTCTACCGATTTCACTGTTTCGCTGCTCAAATCTATTGTAACCCGGTAGTATCCTCCTTTCACTTCAAGTGTTAGTATCGCCACGCCTTGCTGTCCGATGCCAGCTATCCTGCCTATGGCGGCTACCTGGTAGTCTTCCCTTTCAACCAATTCCTACACTCTGCTATCTCTTTTGGCTATCTCAAGTAATTTGTTCATTTCATTTCTGCTTTTACCAGTAGTTTCTCTATCTCTCCTCTGCACCTTCCTTCCGATACACAAATTCTCTTCTGCCGGAACTTTGTTCTTCTACTGATTCTACTGTTTCGCTGTCCATGTTTATTGTTATTTTGTAGTATTTCTCTTCGACTTTAAGTGTTAGTATCGCTGTTCTTCCTTCCCCGCCAAATAGTTGTGCAGTACTCACTATCTCGTATTCTTTCCCGGCGATGAGTTCCTGCACTCGTTCGTCTTTTTTGGCTATTTCTAACCACTTATTGAATTCCGCTTCATGCTCCGCTTCCGCTTTTTCTGCTACTTCCTTTGAAAGATTGCCGAAAAAAGGCTCTTTTTGGGCTTGAGGTGTCCCGGGCATCTCTTTTGATTTCTCTATACTTTCGTTTACCACTATAATCGGTTCACTTGAGCTGCTCCCTGTTTCAATATCTGTCACCATCGAGCGTTTTTTGTAGTGCTCAAAGCCCATAGCTACGATAGCCACTGCTGTTCCTGACACCAACAACGCTATTATTACGGTTATCCATATCTTTTTTGCTTCCATTTTCTTTTTCATCCTACCTCCTAAAAGGGAAAAAATAAAAAAGGAAAAGGTGCGTTATGTTATTTGCACCCCTCCTTATCCCTCTTGCACTTCCCCTTATCCGTTATTTTGGCACTGACGGTATTGGTGGTAGCCACTCAGGGCGGTGTACTTCTTCTGACCACTTTGTTTCACCATCCGGACCTGTTATGAAACCTCCTGTAGGGCTTTGTTGTTCTTCTACTGACTGCACTGTTTCACTGTTCATGTCTATTGTAACCACGTAGTATTTTCCTTCGACTTCAAGTGTCAGGAATGCTGTGTCCTCTTCGCCTATTTTACCTCCTTTTCCCGCATAAACTGCTTTATATTCTTTCTCTTCAATTAGCTCCTGTACTCTGCTGTCATTTTTAGCGATATCAAGCCACTTGTTGAGTTCAGCCTCATGCTTTGCCTGTCTCTTTTCCCTCTCTTCTTCTGTCATTGTACTTATGTGTATCCCATAATCTGATGTTTCCCATGTGTAACTTTCTCCTTCTGGCAGCGTGAAATTCTCTATCACTTTACCGTCTTCGTATACTGTCACCTGATCGCCTATCCCTACTACACTAACCGTCTTTCGCATTATTCCCTGAACCGCTTCTCCCACTCCAAGTGCGGTCCCCAGTCCCGCCAATACCAGCCCTGTTACCAACAGCGCACCGAGCAGTGCAACCCTATTTCGCATGTTTTTTTCCATTTCCTCTCCTTTTCACCTCCTATATTTAGAAGTCGCTTCAGCGACCCTGTTCAGGGGTTGATTGGAACACCACAAATAAGCGGCGTGAGAAACTGGTTTCCAACCAGTTGCAACTCGTTGCACAGCCCTTTAGCACCACTGCCAATCCGTCTCATCGCGACCTTTTTAAAAAGGAATGTTTATT
>QMLL01000187.1 GCA_003646715.1 Deltaproteobacteria bacterium | reverse complement strand
CCTGCAGGCTCATGTCGGAAATAAGGAGGGGGGAGTATTCCCTGCCGATATTCTAAACTCTAGCCCCAAGGGTTAACCAAAACAGGTTGTTACATATTAACAAATTAATGTTGTTTTGGGTATTCTTTTTTTACTCACCGATTCTGAGTTAGTTGATTCGTATCCGTATCGTATAAACATTCATACCAGTACGGCTTGTACATGTCTTCACTGTTGATGATCCTGTGCATAACATTGTGGCATACGGAACACGTCGCGTGATGGTCATCCACCCCTGCAACTCTCGGTTCCTGCTTGCCACAAAATCCACATTTATATAAATAGAGTGGCATGACTATTCCTCCCCTGACGGCCCTAAGTTTCAGGTAAACTCAGTTGTTTTATTGAGCAAGCTTTGTGCCATCTTTAGCATGCGATTTAATTAAAATAATCTCATAAACTAATAGACTATATAACATACTTATTTCAAAATAAAAAGTAAAATAAGAAAATTCAGAACAAATGTCTTGGAGGCTTATAAAACTGCTAACATCCAATTGGACACGAAATTTCGGAAAAAGCTAAATACTACTGTAGATTCAAGAATTTATGAGAAAAGAGTGATCGCTTCATGCACAGATTTTTTGCTCTTCTAATGCATGTTTTATTTTGCACAATATTATTGAATCTCAGGTGCGAAAAAAAATGCTTAGATTTCAGGTAGTTCTGGATATAGTTGCTGCAAAAATGTTTTGCATTTGGCCTTCTATGCAAGCATTGCCCTTGCACCATCAGGAATCCCGTGGTAGATAGTTGTGCGAATTGTTAACTGCATAAATTTCGGTGGAGGTCGATGAATTCATGAGACTGAGTAAAGCCTTTATCCACACCTTGTATGAAGCCCCAAAAGATGCGGAAGTAATCTCTCATATTTTATTATTGCGAGGTGGTTACATTTACCCTGTGGCAGCGGGTATTTATGCCCTTTTACCGCTAGGACACAGGGTCGTGCAGAATATTTCCCGGGTGGTCCGGGAAGAAATGAATCGAATAGATGGAGTTGAATTCACCATGCCGGTTTTGAACCCGGCTGAACTCTGGAAAGAAACCGGTAGGTACTTTGACATCGGTGAAGAACTTATTCGCTTAAAAGACAGAAAACAGCGAGAGTTTGTGCTGGCTATGACACATGAAGAAGTGGTTACTGATATTGCTCGTAAGTTCATAAGGTCTTATCGTGATTTGCCCTTCATGCTTTACCAGATTCAGACAAAAATAAGGGATGAAGCCCGGCCAAGGGCCGGGGTTATTCGCCTCCGGGAATTCTTGATGAAGGATGCATATAGCTTTCATCGCGATTTTGACGATTTGGATGAATATTATCCCAAAGTTTACGATGCTTACCGCAAAATTTTTGAACGTTGCGGATTGCGGACAGCGGCAATAGAGGCTGATAGCGGTATAATGGGAGGCAGTGGTTCTCATGAGTTCATGCTGGAATCCCCCAATGGGGAAGATCAGTTTGTGCTTTGTTCTCATTGCGGTTATCAAGCCAATACCGAAAAGGCGGTAGGGGTTAAACCCAGAATTCAGGAGTTGAAAGACCCGGAAAACGCACCCCCTCTTGAAAAAGTGCATACTCCAAATATCAAGACTATTTCAGATCTTATGGAATTTTTTGGCATAAACAGAGACCAATTTGTTAAAAGTGTTGCTTATCTTGCCGACGGGAAGCTCGTACTTGCGGCAATTAGAGGAGATTTTGAGATATCTGAGACAAAGCTCAGGAATCATCTGAAGGCAATAAAAATGGAAATGGCTCCCGAGGAAGTTCTCCTGGATAAGGGTTATCATCCGGGTTTTCTTTCTCCGATCGGGATAAATGATCCAGATATTTCCGTGGTGATTGATTCTTCGCTTGGAGACGGTGGTTTGATGGTCGCAGGGGCCAATGAAGAAGACTACCATTATAAAAACGTGGTCCCTGGTCGAGACTTTGATAATTCTACTACCGTTGACATTGCCGAGGTTCGTAAAGGAGATGTTTGTGCTCAATGTGGACAGGGGAAACTTGAGATCAGGCGTGGTATTGAGCTAGGTCACACTTTTAAACTCGGCACTAAGTATACCGATGAAAATAGCATGAATGTCACGTATCTGGATGATCACGGAAAAGAGAGACGGGTTGTAATGGGTTGCTATGGCATTGGTATAGAACGTCTGATGGCGGCTGTCGTTGAAAAGTGGCACGATGAAAATGGGATCATATGGCCAGTAAGTATTGCTCCTTATGACATATATCTGATAGTAATCGGCAAGGGAGAAGAGGAGAAAAACCTAGGCCAGAAAATGTACGATACACTGAGTAATGATTTTCAAATCCTCTGGGATGACAGGTCTGAGTCTCCGGGAGTCAAGTTTAAAGATGCAGATCTAATAGGAGTGCCTTTCAGGGTTGTTATTAGCACCAAGTTATTTAAAGAAAACGCCGTCGAGGTAAAAGTGCGGGAGACGGGAGAAGTATTTAAGTGTGCACCGGAAGAGGTTTCCGGAAAATTGATCGAACTGAAGGATAAGATGAGAACTTCATTGAGGTAAAGTTATAAGATCGATTCACATTTGTTAATTAATTTGAAGTTAGAAATGGAACACTTGGGAGACAAGAATCCCAGGCTAAATGGCATATACTGGATATCTGATGCAGGACCCTGTTGTGGTGCTTACGTTCTGGATGGTGGTCGTACCCTTATAGACGCGGGGGAATATGTATGGTCTCGTTGACGAAATTCAGGATCTTATGGATCCCCAAAAAATAGAGCGAGTTATTCTGACTCATAGCCATTTCGACCACGTGGGGGGACTCGCCGAGATTTTTCAGGTTGCTTCTCCAGATCTCTATATGCATAAAGTCACCCGTGGATATCTCGACCTCCATCGGCCTCCTTTCCCCGAATTTTTTGGGGCTCTCCAAAAAGAGGATAAGATAAAATACTTTAAAGACGGTGATGTTCTGGAAGGAGATTACGAGATCAGAGTACTTTATACCCCCGGACATACCGCAGGTGATATTTGCCTGTATTTGCCTTCGGCAAAGGCCCTGGCCAGCGGTGATTTTGTCCTCGGTGCGGATCACCAATATGGGCTGGTTCTATCGAAGCCGGATGAGGTTTGTGGCGGAAGGATGAAGGATAGGATTGAGTCATTGAAAAGACTTCTTTCCCTGGAAGTGAAAACTCTCCTTCCTGGACATGGTTCTCCAGTTATCGAAAATGGCTACGACCAGATAAAGATCCAGTTACTTGAGACCTTCCGCATCGAGGATGGTCGTGACTCTGAAAAACCGTGGTTAAGGATGGCGAAGGTTTTAAGTGATCTTGGGGATACTGCAGGGGCAATTGAGTGTTGTAAAATGGCGCTCAAGACCAATAGAGATTGTCCTGAAGCCAAGGACATGATTGCCCGATTAGACAGTGAAAATGTTTGAGGTGGAGGAACATTATATTTAGGTGGTTTTTGATAGATGCAAACAATCACCGCCATACGTAATAGAACATAAGAAGTAAGGAAGATACGTTTTCTAGGTGGTATAGAGAGTAGGAATTATTGAAATTTTATCGGAAGATGCCGGTAGTAGCGCGCTTCGGTATAGCGTCCTCTTTTTTCACAACCGCTTGCATAGATGCGGCATTTTTCTTCAAGAGCTTTAACCGCAGCTTCGTATTGTTGAGGATTTAGGTTTCCCCTTTTAAGAATTTTCTCAAGTGATTTTATACGGAATTTATCAAGGCATGGCATTTTTGAAAGCTGATCTTTGTGCCCTCCTCGCTTGATTGTAAGTGGCTCCTCAATGAGGTATACAGGGTATTTACAGGTTAATCTCAACCACAGATCGTAGTCTTCACAGGCAGGAAGGGTCTCATCAAAGCCGCCAGCTTCATCGAATACTTCCCTGGTCATCATTACTGCTGATGGACTTACCAGGCATAGTCCTAGGCACTTCTCGAAAATCGTCCCTGAAGGTTTGAGGTGTTTCTTTTTGGGATTGACTCTCGTTCCGTTTCTTATCCATATTTCTTCTGTCTGACAGATGTTTGCATCCGGGTTCTTGTTGAAAAAGTTGACCTGTTTTTCAAGTTTTCCGGGAAGCCAGAGGTCGTCTGAGTCAAGGAACGCCAGGTACTTTCCCGCGGACGCTTTTACCCCCTTATTCCTAGCCGCGCTAACTCCTCTATTTTCCTGTCGTATAAGTTTTGTTTGCGGGTAAGATTTAAGGATGTCTGGGGTATTATCGGTTGAACCGTCATCAACCACGATCAGTTCGTAATCTGTGAAAGTTTGCGATAATACGGAATCAATAGCTTCTTTAAGTATCCATCCGCGATTAAACGTTGGAATTATCACGCTAACAAGTGGCATGTTTCGTTCTTGATGAACCAGGAATACTTTTAACAAGCTCCCTTCTCAAAGATGCTATCCTTTTGTCATTTCCACCCAGGCAGGAATCCAGCATTATTAATTGTAGTTATCATTTTCTTTTGAGTTTCATCTTTAGGAATCTCTGATTAATTAAACTAATATCCAAATCTGTCATGCCGGATCCCTGATCAAGTCAGGGACAGGCATTGATCCGGTACGCCAGAGAGCGCATTTACAACATCCAAGCATAAACCTCTAGCCCAAGTTTGTCAAAAAAATGCATGTTGTTTACATAACAAAGCTAATTTTTAGGAGTTAGATGTCTTAAGTATTTGGAATAACAGGATGCTAGTT
>QMLL01000186.1 GCA_003646715.1 Deltaproteobacteria bacterium | reverse complement strand
CAGATAAAAAGTAACATCGACTCAGGAGCATTTAACGCCATTCAGATTGCTGGCATAACTGCTCTTGATTCCAGCCAGGATTGCGTGAAGAAAAACTGTGAGATTTATCAGGAAAGACGGGATATTCTGGTAAGAGGTTTGAATAAAGTAGGAATCAAAGTTGAGACACCTCGCGCAACATTCTATGTGTGGTGCGAGGTGCCAGAAGGCTACACTTCGGCAGAGTTCGCATCGTTACTGTTAAAGGAAGCCGGGATCGTGGTCACTCCCGGAAACGGGTTTGGGGACCCCGGTGAAGGTTTCATCAGGATGGCACTTACTGTGGACAAAGGGAGGCTGGAAGAAGCCATTTCCAGGATGGAAAAGTTGAATTTTTGAAATTGAAAGGTCTTCTTGGTGTCAGGTGGAGTATTCATAGGCTTTGGTTCTAACCTGGGTGATCGCGTACTGAATTGTCGAGAAGCACTGGGATACCTTGAAAAATCAGGTCAAGCGAAAATAATAAATGTCTCATCGCTTTACCTGACCGAACCAGTGGGTTTCAAAGACCAAGATTGGTTCATCAATGGTGCTGCCGAAATCTCGACCACGTTATCACCTTTTGATTTCCTGAAGCTTTTGTTGAAAACAGAACACAGAATGGGCAGGGAAAGAACCATAAAATGGGGGCCCCGGATTATTGATCTTGACATACTTTTTTTTGGAGACGAGGTAATTGTAAGCGATAATCTCGTTATACCCCATGTGAGATTGCAGGACAGGAGGTTTGTACTTGAGCCCCTCGTTGAAATTGCTCCCGACAAAGTACATCCGGTTCTGGGCAAAACTGTTCTGGAGCTCTTTAAAAATTTGCCCAGTGATGGGGAGAAAGTTGAGAAATATCCGGGAGATGCAGAATTGTAAGCGTAAATGGTTTCATCTGCCATTTTTGCTCTTCTATCGGGGGTATGCCAGAGGTAGAAAACATTTGTCTCTTGTTCGGGTATCTTCATGAGATTTGCTATTCTTATACTTGTAATTTTCTTCTTATATCGCTATTTTCGGAAGAAGAAAACCCGGAAAGATTGGCCTGATGGGCAATTCGGCCCTGGAAGGACTTACAATGACGGGACTTTTGAAGAGATGGTGGAAGACCCGTATTGCAAGGTTTTTATCCAGAAAGGAAGAGCCATAAAAGAAAGAATCGGGACCCGGACCTATTATTTCTGTAGTAAAGAATGCAGGGACAGGTATTTGGAAAAAATGAAAACGGGACAATGAAATAATTGTTGCGATTAAAAACCAGTAGGATGTACACTTTTAAAGATTGGTGAGATCAACACGAGGGAGGAGTTGATTAATGAAGTTCTTTATTGACACGGCGAACTTGGATGAGATCAGGGAGGCTAACAGTATTGGAATTCTTGACGGTGTAACAACGAATCCTACTCTTGTTGCCCGAGAAGGAGTTAAGGGAAAAGACGGTTTCAGGGAACATATAAGAAAAATTTGTGAACTGGTTAATGGGCCTGTTAGCGCCGAAGCGATATCAACTACGGCAGAAGATTTAATCCAGGAGGCAAAGGATATCGCAACAATTCATGAAAATGTCGTAGTGAAGATTCCCATGACCACGGAAGGCATGAAAGCTGTCAAAGTCTTAAGCCAGGAAGGCGTTAAAACGAATGTTACGTTGGTTTTTTCTCCACTTCAGGCATTGATGGCCGCAAAGGCAGGAGCAACATTCGTCAGTCCGTTTGTAGGACGACTGGACGATATAGCACAGGAAGGAATGCAGCTGGTAAGCGATATAGTCGAAATATATGCGAATTACATGTTTGAAACCGAAATCATAGTCGCCAGTATAAGAAATCCCATTCACGTGTTAGAAGCAGCATTAATGGGTGCAGATATTGCTACAATTCCTTTCAGCGTGATCGACAAAATATCCAGGCACCCATTAACGGATATAGGTATTGAAAAATTTTTGGCTGACTACAAAAAGATGAATCCCTGAATTCTGGAGGAAGAACGTTGGGTACGAGAATTGTCGCAATATTGATGTTGTTACAATTCTGTTTCGCAACGTACGCTGTTGCCGGGATCTACTGCTACGTGGACGAGCAAGGTGTTGTGCATTTTTCCAATGTGCCCACGGATAATCGCTACAAACTGTATAAAGCTTCCAGGAAGCCGTTAATCAAGAAAAGAAAGAAAAAGGTTAAGAGCTTTTGCCCAAGTGAATCTTACTATGATAGGCATTTGCTTAGAGCGTCCATCAAATATGGGCTCGATTTCGCCCTGCTAAAAGCAGTGGTAAAAGCTGAATCTAACTTTAACCCCTATGCTGTTTCCCCTAAGGGAGCCCAGGGATTGATGCAACTAATGCCTAAAACTTCAGAACTTTTAAACGTCAAAAATCCGTTTGATCCCGAAGAAAATATACTTGCCGGAACTCGCTACTTGAAAATGCTAATGAAACAATTCAACAACAACATCATCTTTGCTCTCGCAGCATACAATGCAGGACCGGATGTTGTGTCTCAATATAATGGAATACCTCCGTATCCGGAGACTATTACTTATGTAAAGCGCGTTTTAGAGTATTTCAGGGATTATAAGAACAAGATCAGACTAAGTATGAAGTAAAATCAGGCTCCTTGAAAAGATCACTCCTGCCAGACATCATAAAGTGTGCAAGGATACCACTGGACGATTTTTTGAAAAAGTTGTAAGTTAGCTATAGGCTAACTGATTATTGTAGCCTCAAAAATTGAAGTATTTTTGAGGTGTACTTTTTTCACTTTAAAAATCCAATATATCTTATCAGGGTATGAAGGTCCCGCATTAAGAATAGAAATTTTTCGGATTTAAAAGTTTTTCTATGATACTTTATCCCAGGGAACACATTTTATCTTTACCTAATCTTTTAACTTATCTTCGTATAGCTTTTATTCCTCTAATTATTGTTTTGCTTAGCATGCCACCTACGGCTGCAACCAGTAACGGAGCCTTCGTAATTTATGCTCTGGCATCGATAACAGATTTGCTTGATGGGATTCTGGCAAGAAGAAGAAACCAGATTACACCGCTCGGCAAATTACTTGATCCTCTGGCAGACAAGTTGCTTGTGTCCGCGGTTCTTATTATGCTTGTGGCTCAGGACAAGGTTCCTGCGTGGATGGTTTTTGTTTTTATATCGAGAGATTTTGTAATTATGGGATTGAGAACTGTGGCGGCATCGCAGGGAATCATCATTGATGCAAGCCGATTGGGAAAAAACAAAATGATATCACTAACCGTAGCTATTCTTTTTCTGCTGGTCTATAATGGCGATTCAAGGATAAACTACCATTTTATAGGTATGGTATTTTTGTGGGTTGCTATGGTACTTGCAATATGGTCTGCAACAATCTATGGGATCGAGTTTTACAAAACCATGTGTTCTCTGGAGTCGGAAGAGAGAAACACCCGGGGGCAAGGCTAGGTGAATCAAAGCAGCAGTTTTCAACAGATAATAAACCTCCTCAGCAACACTCTGGAAGCTTACACCTCCGCGTTTTTTTTAAAAGATCCCCACGATAAAAAAATTCAAGCCCTTTGTTTCCACAGCCTGGGTAAGTATTTCAACGAAAGATTCTCAAGTCCGCTTAGCGAATCCGGCCTCGTAGAACGCGTTATTGCCAAGCGTGAAACAATTCGTGTTGGTAAACTTGGTCATTACGTGGATATCGATGAGCTACCCTTCTACGAAAAGGGTGAAAGCGGCATAAAAGGTCTGTTTGCCATACCGGTTGGGCGGGATCTGGGCGTTTTGTACGTTGACACTAAGCGGTCATGGGGGTTCGCTGAAAAAGAGCAAAAACTTGTCTTGGAATTCGGGCAAATTCTTGAAACTCTTGTCAAGAGTGAACGCGCCATTGAAAGAGAAAAAATGTATGCCCGGATGCTTAGACTCTGGCACAATGTGGAAGAGCAGGCAGAGATGTCGGAAAATCTTGAAAGGTATTTTCATAGTGTTGTTTCGCTGTGCCACAAATTTGTCAAAGCCCATAGCTCGTATCTTTTTCTGGTTAACCATAGTAACAATAAAGTTAAACTATTTGCCTGTGCGGGAAAAGTGCAGGACGAATTCAAAGATGCTGAAGTTCCACTCACCGAGGGGATCATGGGGTGGATTGCCAGCAATCAGAAGACGCTCAAGATACGAAAGCTAGAAACAAAATCAAAAAAACAGTATCTGTTCAATCCACATGAGCCGCTACCTCACACCGGTTCATTCCTGGGAGTACCACTGTTTATCGACGGTGAAGTGGAAGCAATATTCGGATTCTTGTGGGAACGAGAACATCGCTGGGATCGTGACGAACTCTATATTCTGAACGTGGTGGCCAAGCGCAGCTCAACTGTTCTGGAAAAGTTATCCCTGCAACGCCAGTTAGCCATCGCCGAAACCATTGATTCCAATACGGGACTATACAACGAGCTTGGCTTCGAACAGGTATTTCAAAACAAATTGAACAAAGCTATAGAAAAGAGCATTCCTATGGTGCTGGCTGTCATCCAGATAAGCCCCTGGATGCTGGTGAAAGCAAATTTGACTCTGAGGGAAGAAAAAGATCTGCGACAACATATATCACAAATTATTGTATCCACTTTCGGTCGCAAGACGACAATGGGTTCGCTTACGGAAGCCAGGTATGCTTTCCTCTGGTTCGATCACACGCTTGGCGAAGCGGAGAGGAAGTTAACCAGGCTAAAGACGCGGCTT
>QMLL01000185.1 GCA_003646715.1 Deltaproteobacteria bacterium | reverse complement strand
AGCTTCAGGGACGATGGTGGCATAATGCTGGCTCCCAAGAGCATCCAGGAATATATCTCTGCGCTTTATCTTGCCAGATTATTGACCCATTTTGCTAAGTTGCCGGTGGTAGTCTCAATTGGCGGGATTACAGACACCCACAAGATCGGCCTCTTTTCCATACCACCGGACAACAAGGTGAGGGCATGGTTGAAAAAGACCCTCAAGGATTTTGATTTTCTGGAGCACAAGTTGATCAACAAGCAAGGTGAGATAATTGTTCACGGTCCGAGCGGTACGTCAGAGGTGTACCAGGAAACACAGTCTGAGGTCGAGAAAGCTCATCAGATGGTACGCTACGTTTTTCCGTACGCTGTAAAGGCAGTGGAAGAGCTAACGGGATACAGGTTTGAAGAAATAGAAGTCGAATACGCAGGATCCGAAAGCGAGTGCGACACCATGCTGATTTTGCAGGGTTCGCTCTATCCGAACGCGGTCGCTGCCCTGCGCGAACTGTCAGATAAGGGATGGAGAGGTATTGGATGTATGTCAATAAGGATGTTTAATCCTTTCCCCGAAGATCGGGTGACAGATACATTAAAATCCGTAAACACGGTGGTGGTACTGGATCGTTCCAACAGCTTCGGATCGGTGCCACCTCTGGCTTCAAGAATATTCACGACAATTGGGAGACACCTGGATGCGGCTGGTAAGACTCTAAGAACGCTGGTTGGTGGGCTTGGAGGAAGAGAAATCCTCGTGGATGAAATGAAAGAAATCCTTCTATTTTCCCACTTGTTATTGCAGCCTGGAAAGATGGGCCTTGAGCCTGAGCTGGTGAAAGAGATTGAAGTTGACTCTGTGGTACGAGCAATGATTGATGAGCTGGCGGCACTCGAGTTGAGGTGTTTCCGCAGGCACACACGGATACCAAAACATATATGTAGCGAGGAGGATGAGCTAAAGCAGCGAGAAATTGTCCGTGAAAAGCTAATGGAATACCTGAAAAACGGTAACTATTTGCGCTTCCTGGAGAATTATAACCATGTGGAATTCGTTGGCCCAAAGGAACTATTGAGAGAAACTGAGCTCAGGAAACAGCTTGTGGTAAGAATTGAAATCCTGCGATCCAGGAGAGCGATTAGAGAAGACAGAGCCGGCGCAAGAGAAGTATTAACGCTTCTTCATTACAGCTTGGACAGGGATGACTGGAAACAGGCAGGTAGCTACATGCCGAAGCTGTTTGAAAAGGGCGAAATATCTCCGCAGCTTCTCATTGATTACCAGGGCAGGCTGGAAGCTGCACAGGTTCAAATGGCACTTCCTCGGGAAACGAAAGCAATAACAGACTCCGTTACCGGTGATCAAAAACCCGTGACTACGCTCCCAAAAAGTGAAACAGGAGAACTTGAACCTGCGAAATTCTCTTTTGCGTGGTATGCGGGGGAAGTTGAATTGATAAAGAAGAAAATCTCGAAACTGGTTTCCCAAAACGGCAGGGAAGAGAAATATTATAACCCTGATGACTTTGAGAGAGCTCTTCTCGACAAACTTGAACGAAGTAAAGAATCCGCTCTACACAAAGCGATCAGTGATAATCCCAGGGTTGATCGTTCAGAGATCAGGACTGCTTACGAGGAATGTTACAGAGATGATATTAATCGGGCTATTACCAGAGAAATTATCGTAGAGGATTTTGCTCCTGAGCTTAAAGATATCTTTGAAGGAGAAGGTCTTGAGGAACTAAAAATGGTAATTCTGGCCAGCATATCAGTTAAAAAGAGCAAAGGGGAACAAGTTTCCGAAGCGGATGTGGGAGATATCCAGCGAGAGGTGGAAAACTACCTTACTCAGGAGATCTTACCTGACTTACCAAAGTCCCCGGGTTTTTACTTAGATTACTACCACAGCATGGTAAGGCCTGAATTGGACAAGTATATAAAGCAAAACATTTAGAATACTTGTTATTACTTGGTTTTATCACCTGAACATTCACGGTGTGGAGGACATAACAATGATGGATCAATTTTGGAGGAGAGAGTTACACAATTTTATTCAACAGTTAATGTTGGTTTGCGAAAGCTCGGAAGAACGTGAAAAGGCATTGCAAGCCTGGTGTAAACGATCCGGAGAAGCTGATTCTGTAAAAGGATCTAGACTCAGGGAGGTTGCTAGAGACGCGCTCCGGGAAGAAAAGGAAAAAGTACGAAATAAGCTCATATACCTGCTTAACTCTCTCTTCGCCTGGCCAATAGATGAGAAAGAAGTTGGTGCTCGGGTAAGCCGTATTCTGGAAGAAATTGACCGGTTTGACCAGGAAGTTGAAAAAATCTGGCGGGATAGGAAAATCGAGGAACCGGTTTTCGACAACTGTTTTCATTATGAATTGAGGCGTCAATTGACTTCAGAGGTGGTGGAAGAGGAAACCGGGAAAGGTGTGGCGCTAATTGACAAAATCCTGAACGACGTTGGATTTTTCCAGCGTTACCCCTTGGAGGTTGGCTTCTGGGCGCAGCATTTTCTGGCCGTTGAACGTTATCACAGAGAAGAAGCAATTGAGCAGGAGGCAAGGCTGGATGAGCTTGCCAGGATAAAAGAAAAGATTGACAGGGGTGGAAGGATAGAAACCCTTGGAGAATTTCTACTTTACCTGGAAGATCGACTCATTACTAGTCCGGGTGATAATCTGGAAGAACTCACCAGGGAAATAACGGGGTTTCTAAGCGGTAAAGTGCGACCTGAACTCTTTCCTCACGTAAATCTCGAGCATGCCGTATATTTTACGCTCATGGCACATCAGTTCTGTTTAGCAGAAAATATTAGCGATGAAGACATGCAACGCATTGAAAAACTTAAAATAACCAGGGAAATGTCGACGCTGAGGGACCTGATGTTACTTCTTTACGACCAGGTGGTGGCAGAAAGAAGGTTACCCCTTGCGTCTAAGATTCTTGACCGTCTGCAAACACTTGGTTTTCCGATCGAACACAAAGACTTCAGGGATGTGTACAAAATTGACCTTATTCCCCTGGAAAAGACCCTAGAGTTCGAAAGTAAGAAGCTGCCCATCTTCCTGGATGTTGTTTCACTAACCGGAGAGATACTGAATGACCTCGAAGGCCAGAAGATTGTACTGGAAGAGATTTTCGTAAAAGAGGCCAGGAAGACAAGGGAAATGTTGCTGGCCATTGCTGAGGCCAAAACTCAACCTCTGCCCAAGGCTCAGTTGATCAAGAACGCAACCCTTTTCGCAATAAACTGGGTGCTTGGAAAGAGCGATAGCCCTATGACAGTATCTTCAATGGAAGATTTGAAGAAAAATGTTCAGGATTTGCTTTCCGGTCCTCTCATGAAGCTTATCAGACCACGAAAAGGCTACGAGTTTAAAAACAAGGCTGCATACCAGGAGTTCCTGGATCAGGAGCTTACGGTGCACCTCGAAAGTATTAATAGGGTGCTTGCTGCCAGGAAGATAGAAAGTCTTTTCGATTTCAAGTACTTTTGCCGATGGCTGTTGTTCAGGAAGCTCTTGAGCATTATGGCTTCGAAAAAAGGAGAAGTCGAACTGGGTGCCATGGGCGGAGCCCTGGAATTCTTGGCGGGAGCAAAGGTTGATTGGGTGTACGAAGAGGCGTTGAACCAGAAAGTTGATCTTGAAGAGGCTTATCCTTCTTCCCCAGTGCGATTTTACAAGTTCTTGATGAGCTATTTTGACATGGATGTCATTGCCGAACAGGTCACCACTTGCTGTGGGGAAGGAAAGAAATTTACCAGGGACGAGATAGAGAAGGAAGTTCTTAAGATTATACCTGAATGGGCTTCTACCATTTATAAGGTCCTGGTAGCCACTGCCAGAAAAAATAACGATATGCCAAGGCTCTCTGCCGATCCTTCAGAAATTCAAAACATCGTCAGGATATTTTCTCCGGCGTTTTGTCATCTGGAAGAAGTGGCGCTCAGGCGAGGGAAAAACTTTCTTGAGCGAGAAGGAGACAGGCTCTTTTTGCCTGAGTTCAGGCCCATAATTGAGACCGAGGACGAGTTGAGAGCTTTTGTTAAGCAAAAGATTGGTGAATTTGTCGGTGGTCGAGATATTGAAAGTTTTTCCGTTGAAAATGATCTCAGGGAGTTGAAAAAGTTCATCGAGGGAAAACTTGGAGAAATAGACATAGTTCCGGATCCCAACTTCCCAAAATCAGTTTATTCTATCGTGCTTGAAGAAATTCAACCTTCAGACCGGGCTATGGAAGAAGAACTCGCAGAATATGCGAATCAACTGCTCCGTCTGTTACCTAAGTCTAACTGTGGTGGATGTGGTGAGACGTCATGTTTAAATTTTGCTTACTCGCTAATTCAGAGCAGAAAGAAACCCAATGAGTGCCAGCAGATGTCTCCTGAAGAGGTTCTCAATCTAAAAAGAGAGTTGGACACGGTAATGGCTGCCATAGGGGAGAAGGCTGATACCAGTGTGAATGCTTCTGCGGGTATTGCCGGAGGCACGGGGCTCTATGAAGTTCCGGAAGAACTTGCAAAGCCCATCAAGGATTTACAGACTATACTGGCCCGCCGGATATTTTGGGAACGTCTTGAGAAGGTTTTTGAAGACAGGAAGACAAGGCTCCAGATATACAAACAGCCATCTGCATTTGAATTTTACAACATGTTAAAAGCTTTTCTCGGATTCGAAGCTACGGAGCGGCTCAGGGAAGATGAAAAGGAATTTCTGATAGAAAATGGTGAAAAATACATAGAAGCCGGATGGCAGGAGTTCTTTGCTACGTATGACTGGTTT
>QMLL01000184.1 GCA_003646715.1 Deltaproteobacteria bacterium | reverse complement strand
TGCACGATTCGCATGGTGTAAACCCCGAAGCCTCTTAACCTTACCACTCCCAGCTCTTTGTCCCGAAAAGCCACGGGTTCCGCAGTGCCCCATTTCAGGTTTGTGAAGACTTTCGTGTTAACAAAGTATATTTCAACTCTGAAAGGGCTTGAAAAGCCGAACGGAAGGCTCAGGGCCCTCGTTAGAAGCGGAAGGTTGAGGGTTGAAAGGGTATGTCTTCCGGGTCCCAGTATGTCGTAAGCTTTGCCGTCTCGAAAAAAGACCGCTGCCTGGTTTTCCCTGACAATTGCCTGGGCTCCCAGTTTTATATCTGCAGAGCCCTCGGGCGGGATACGCTGGACGATTGTTTTCCCAGTATCGTCAAACCATTCGATGATTTCCAGAAATACTCCCATATTTATGCTCCATTATTTTAGGTAATTCAGGCATATTTTTTTCTACCCACAATCAAGTTTTCCAGCCGACTCAACCGGTGTTCGAGTTCATCGAACACAGTTGTGTCCAGAGAAAGGTTTGCAGTTTCCAGGATGGAATTGATGTCCTGGTCCAGTTTTCTGATTTCTCCTGCGAGAGATATATCGTACTCGTAAATTTTCTTCAGTTTTTTCTGGTCTACTGCGTCACTGGCAAAAATTGGGCTGTATCCGTACGAGGATTGTTTTATCATGTCGGAAAGTTTGGAGATTTTCTTAGTAGTGAGTTCCAGCTTCCCCAGAAGTTCAATCTTTTTGGCCTCAATTAGCCTGATTTTCAATTCGTCGAGGCTTTTCACCTGTTTATTCAGAAGATCGGCCAGGTGTTCCCGCACCACCTTGTCCTGTCCTCTTAAGCTTTCCTTGTCCTGATAGTCCGAAATTCCGGGAAATATTCGTGCAAATGTTTTAAGAGTATTGCCGAAGCTTTCTTTTAATCCCATGGTGTTGCTCCTCTGGTTCGTTTAGGTCATTTCAAAGATTATTTTTTATAATAAAACTCATGGCATAAAAAGAGCAAATATTTTGGTAACACATCCTCGCTGGCACTTCTATTTTCCATCAGGAGCAGATCCCTTGATTTCCTTGACAGCTGGTTGTCGTGGGAGTATGATATGATGGTTTTTTAAGAGTCATGGTTGGTAGGTGAACGAGACAATCTGTACTTGCTGTAACTCTATAGTACATACCTGAATACAATCCGAGGTCCCGAGTAAGTTGTGCCTGTTTTGCCGTGTATGGCAGTTGATCTGTTTTTTCGAAAACGGCGAGTCTAATTTAGATACTAGTACTGGGGGTATAAATTGCACGCAGAGGATTATGAGCGCTGCCTTGAGTATTTATATAGTTTACAAAAATTTGGTATTAAGTTTGGCCTTTCAGCAACAGCTCACCTCTTAGATAGGCTTGGAAATCCTCACAGAAACCTCAATTTCATACATATTGCTGGCTCAAATGGTAAAGGCTCCGTTGGTGCGATGATTTCGTCCATACTTACGGAGGCCGGTTACCGGGTGGGATATTATACCTCTCCACATCTGGTTGATTTTACCGAGAGATTCCGGATAAACGATCACGATGTGTCCAAGGAGAGAATCCTGCAGATCTTCAACGAAGTCAGGAAACATGTGGTAGATAAGGAACCTCCTACCTTTTTCGAAATGGTCACTGCCATGGCTCTTCTCTATTTTGCTCAAGAAGAAGTGGACTGGGCCATAATGGAAGTGGGCATGGGAGGGCGACTGGATGCAACAAATATTATTGAACCCAAAATTAGCTTGATCACAAGCCTCTCTCTGGAACACAAGGAGTTTCTGGGGTCCACACTAACGGCCATAGCTAGGGAAAAAGCTGGCATAATCAAAAAAGGGGTGCCCGTTGTAACAGGGGTCAAACAACCGTCTGCGCTTGCGGTAATAAAAGCCCGGTGTTCCGCCCTTGGATGTAAGTTGTGGCAGTACAAGAAAAACTTTCGAGTGCGCAAAAGAAGGCGAGGGGTATTTGACTACTATGGTCATGAGTGGCGCTTGAAAAATCTGGAGTTACCATTGATAGGGGACCATCAAATATATAATGCAGGATTGGCGCTTGCAGTACTCGAAGTTCTTAGCAGAGAAAACCGGGTTTTTGTGTCTCTTGATGATGTCATAAATGGACTCCTTTCTGTGCGGTGGCCTGGACGGCTGGAAATCGTGGAAAGAAATCCCATGGTTGTGTTGGATGGTGCTCATAATCCGGCGGGTGCGGAGGCTCTGAGGCTGGGACTTGAAAGAGAATTCAGATACAAAAATCTCCATCTCATCCTGGGTATTATGAGTGACAAGGATTGTGCCGGCATTTTAAAAAGGTTGTTGCCAATTGCAGATTCAGTTATTTTTACAAAGATAGGGTATGAAAGGGCAGCAGATCCGGAAAGATTGCGGGCTCTCGCCAGGCCATATCATTCGAGGCTATATGTTATACCAGATGTGTTAAATGCTTTGAATCAGGCGCGTAATCTGGCTTCAAAGGAAGACCTCATTTGCGTTGCCGGTTCTCTTTACCTGATCGGGGAAGTGAAAAGCATGTACGTGAACGGCAAATTGCCGAATTTAAGGATAGCAATGTAGAGGAGTGAGCTTTGCATCAAAAGGTGCAAAAATCTGGGAAACTCTTGCAGTTTGCTATTCTACTGATTTCTACAGTTCTACTGTTACTCCCCTTCCGTTTAAACGCCAGTATTCTGCAAAAGGCCAAAAAAAGCAAATTACCATGGCAAATACAGGCTGATGGTTTGAACTATGATAGCAAGAACAAGATATACCACGCAGAAGGGCACGTAAGTTTGACTTCCGGCGACAAAATAATCAAAGCAGACAGAATCACTTTAAACACCATTACTCACATTGCTCACCTTGTCGGGAATGTCTATATAAAAGTGGGTCGTGACTGGCTTAAAGGAGACGAGGGGGAGTTTAACATTAAGGAAGAAACCGGTACGGTCAAAAACGGCATTATCTTTTTCTATGATCAACACGTGTACATACGTTCTGCGATTATTGAGAAAACGGGCAAAGATACATACCACCTGGAGAAGGGAACTGTGACCACCTGTGACGGTGAGAAACCGGACTGGAAATTCAAGTTCGACCAGATGGATGTGAAAATGTCCGGGCGCGGAGAGGCCAGGAAGGTAAGTTTTAACGTGGGAGGGGTTCCGGTTTTATATACGCCATATCTGAGCTTCCCGGTAAAAAGAGAACGTAAAACCGGGTTTCTTTTTCCTCGCTACAGCAACTCGGATTTGAACGGTTTTGGAATTAGTACTCCTTTCTACTGGGCAATCAATGATCACGTTGATGCTACAATCTATCCGAATTATTACTTTGACCGCGGAATGATGATGGGGGTTGAATTCAGGTACAAGCAAAGCGAAGAAAACCTGGGTATGTTCAGGTTTGATTACCTCTCCGACCACAAAAATGATGACGAGCTTGCGGAGGCAGGTTATCCACGGCAGAGAAAAGAAAGATGGTGGTGGAGAAGTAAGAGCAATTTTACTCTGCCCATGGATGTCAAAGGGCGACTGGATGTGGATATTGCAAGTGACAAGTATTACTTGAGAGAGTTTGATATCGGTCAGGTCAGCTGGGATGAAAGTGATTTTGCTTTTCGGAAGCTTCTTGATAGGGGACTCGATAACGACAAAAGTGTACTAGCCAGGGAATCTACCCTTTATCTGACAAGAGACTGGGAATTGACACATCTGGGTCTGGAAATGCATTACTGGGACAATCTTGATAGAAGCTACGATGAATATACGCTCCAGCAACTACCCCGGCTGGCTCTCAATATCGCCAAACAAAAAATAGGAAATACACCTTTTTACTACGAATTTGATTCTGAATTCATGCACTACTGGAGGCGCGAAGGAACGAAAGGGCAGAGAATTGACCTGTACCCACGAGTTTCGCTCCCGTACAAGTGGGGCAAATATTTAAATATCGAACCTTCGTTCGGGTCCAGAGGTACGATTTATTTCACCGACAATGATGAAACGGAATATACAGAAAGCTCATACGACGACGTGAACGCAAGAGGGATTGTAGACTGCCGTTTTGATATTACATCGAATCTTCAACGTATATACGATTTCAAAATAGGCAGGCTACACGGTTTAAAGCATACCTTCAGGCCTGAGATAACATATGAATTCGTGCCCGATATCGATCAGGATGATTTCCCTGCTTATGACAAAGTTGACAGAATACCCAGGTACAACCGAATAACGTACGGTGTCAGCAACTTTTTCATTGGAAAGTACTGGTTAAACAACGGGGATTACATGTATCCCGAAGTTGGACGACTAAAGATATTTCAGTCCTACGATTTTGAAGAATCTCCTGAGATTTTCCATGCTGCGGGCAGGAAGCCATTTTCCGATATCACCCTTGAGCTTGATCTGGATCCCTGCTCGTACTTTTCCATGTCTTATGATACCGCCCTTTCTCCTTATGATGCAGAATGGGCCGGACATCAGCTGCTGGTCAGAATGTCATCTCCAAGAGGTGACAGAGTATCCATTGATTACAGGCAACGTCCTGAAACAGAAGACCAGATTAACTTGAACGGGACAGTTGTTTTGTCAAAGTACCTCACGTTTTCTTCCAGGCAGCACTACTCGTTTTTAAAGGAGGAATTTTTCAAGCAGAGTTACTCTGCCACCTTCTCCAGACAGTGCTGGTCAGCGAACGTAACCTACACCGATGAAGCTGATACTCAAACGTGGACTTTTATGGTTAATCTGACTGGTATCGGTTCCATCGGA
>QMLL01000183.1 GCA_003646715.1 Deltaproteobacteria bacterium | reverse complement strand
TTTGCTTCATCAAATTTAAGACGTTCAAAATTCCTGGCTTTATCGATACAACTGTTAAGATCCATCAACTCAACTCACTTCACGCAGCCTTTTTTACTACTTCAAAATAAGTGTTTCTTTCCACGGCCTCAAACCCTGCCTCTTCGATAACCCTGATCAACTCAGCCCTTGTCAGTGCCTGATTGCTTTCCGCTCCTGCCATGTGCCCGATTTTCTCCTCAACTATTGTCCCGTCGAGGTCGTCAGCTCCAAAATGAAGCGCAACTTGAGCGGTGTTAATCCCCAGCATAATCCAGTAAGCTTTGATGTGAGGCACATTATCAAGTAAAAGTCTTGATACGGCTATCGTTTTCAAACTATCAATGGCCGTTACCTTTGGTAGATGTGAAAGAGATGTATTCGAAGGTTGGAATGCAAGAGGAATAAAACAGATAAATCCCCCTGTTTCGTCTTGAAGCTCACGCAGCCTGATTAAGTGATCTACCCGCTCCTCAAATGTTTCCACGTGCCCGAAAAGCATGGTAGCATTTGACTTAATCCCCATCTTGTGCGCTAACCTTGATATCCTGAGCCAGTCCTCTCCGGATAACTTTTCAGGACACACTATCTTTCGAACTCTTTTGCTAAAAACCTCGGCGCCACCACCAGGCAAAACATCCAGGCCGGCTTTTGATAGTTCGGACAAAACTTCTTTCTCACTCAGACCACTTATTCTGACAAAGTGAGCAACCTCCACCGCAGTAAAAGCCTTCAATATAACTTTGGGGCGTAATCTCTTTACTTCTCTGAGAACGTCCAGGTAAAAGGAAAACGGAAGGGTTGGGTTGCAGCCTCCCACAATGTGAATTTCTGTAATCGGCTCCGAAAGCCGTTCTTTTACCTTGTTGGAGATATCTTCAAGTGAGAGCTGAAAAGCGAGATCTGATTGTGGCGATCTCCCGAATGCGCAGAACTTACACCCGTTTCCACAAATGTTACTGTAATTTATATGCTGGTTTATGACGTAGTATGTTTTTTTGCCGTGCATCTTTTTTCTGACAAAGTCGGCCATCATTCCAACCGCCCGGAAATTTTCCGCCAGAAATAGTCTGACCCCGTCATCAAAATCTAAGCGGTCTCCACAACATATCTTCTCCCAAATATTTTTTAACCCTGCGTTCTCTATAGCTTCATCATAAAACATTTTGCTTACTCCTCGCTTCCGAATCCCAGCTTCAATATTTCTATAATTTGATCAATCATGGTACGTATTTCTTCGTGCTTTGCCCCATGAATGTTCGAACCTGAGTCAAAAAACGGAACTGCATATGCCTGCATAAAGCGATCAAAAATCGCATCCAGCATAAAAGCTGCTATATTCGGATCAAGATCGCTACGTATCTCACCTCGATTAATCCCTGTCTCAATGAGTGGTTTAAGGTAATCGACTGAAAAGAGCCGGATTTTCTTGAGATAACGTTCCCGGGCGGGGAAATCTTCCTGAAACACCATCTTCAAGTAGATGCGATAAAGCTTAGGATGTCGATCAATAAATGATATCCCTTCCAGTAGAGAAGCTCTAATGCGGGAGTAGAAATCGAGATTCTCGGTGTCTCTTCTTACCCTTTTTAAACTGACCTTAACTCTGTCTATTGCATAGTCAAAGATATAAGAAAATAGGCCTTCTTTATTACCGAAATACTGGAATATCGATCCTTTTGCGATCCCAAGGGCCTGAACCAGTCTGTTTATGCTCGCCCTGTGGAACCCCCACGTTGCAAACTCATCAATGGCCGCGGCAAGGATTTTTTGTTGTTTTTTCTGATCTAGTCTTAAGAATGTTTTTTTAGCACCCGGCATACCTTTACTCCGTTATGACCACGTAGTCATTTTATTCTCAATCATAATTGTTGTCAACATAAACCGGAAGAAATTGAAAAGCCCTCAATTCCCTCTAAACCGGGAATTAAGGGCTCAATTAGGAAAAATATCGGTGGATTCTATTCTTCTATCTGAGCCTTCCTGTGCTGATAGTAGGCATTCCTCACTGCTACATACGGATCTATGGCCGATTCCTTCAGATCTTCATACTCTCCAAGACTAAGTGACGTTTCGTTAACCTGCCACCCCGCATTTACAGCAACGTCTGTTTCGAAGTCTGGTACCAGATAAGTAATCGGGTCAAGAAGAAAATCGCCGAATAAGCCGATTGTATCGCGGGGACTCGAAGGCCCCAGTATCGGCCAGTTAATATAAAATCCCGGACCCATACCATACCTTCCCAGGGTTTGTCCGAAATCTTCGTCGTAAGGTTTGAGGTCGAATTCCCGTTTAGCTACATCAATTAACCCACCAACTCCTGCAGTGGAATTAATAAGAAACCTCGCCAGCACTGTTCCTGCTCTATCGGGTTTGCCCTGAAGTAGGTTGTTTACAAATCTAATAGGCATTCTTATGTTGTGAAATGCATTTCTTATCCCTTTTCTCAGCGGTTTTGGAACAAAAAACTTGTAAATTTTTGAAACCGGCTTCAATAACCAAAAATAAAGTTTATCGTTTATCTGGAAGAATACTCGATTGACAGGCTCAAGGGGATCTTTGATCTGATCCTGTTCTTCATCAGAATTTGCCGGAAAGGTTTCATCGATACCTTCTGCATGGGCCTTTGAGATGCAAAATTTTGACACTCCGGGCAACTGAGGCATATTCCAGAAAAACATGCTAAACGTTAACAAAACCGTGAAAAACACAACCACTGCTATTTTACCCTTGTAATCCATCTACCGTCTCCTTGCAGATTAAAACAGTACATAATATTGCAATATTGGTTATTTAACGCTAAACTTGGCTAAAAATCCGCAGATAAACACTCATACCTCTCAGGTTAAAATCCTAAAAATCAAGTGATGTAGAATTCTTAACGTTTGCCAGGGCTTCAATGTCCCACCTGGTTCCCTCTTCTAGGCAGGTTAATACGCAACATCCATGCCATCCAGTGAGGGGATCTCATTCAATCTGTTAACCTATCCAATGGTAGAATATTCAAGGGGAAACGAATATTCTGTACTGGTGCGAGATTTGGACAGACTAACAGGTGTCAAAAAACTAACAAAAAGCAGCGCAAAACCTCTATGTTGATTACTTCCTGTTGACATTTTGCCGCAAGTATTGATAACTGAAAACATGTCTGTTGGAGCAAAAAAGAAAAAACTATTTAGAATTTACAAGGAATTTGCCAAGGATGCAAGAAAATATACAAAGAACATTGTTTGTAAACCTGGCTGCGCAGACTGCTGCATTGACGTTGGTAGTATAGATGTGACCACACTAGAAGGACTTGTTATCCTCGATTACCTGAAAACTCTCACACCACCGAAACAAACTTTTTTTCAGGATCAAATAAAAAGGAATTCCGAGGAAAAACCTCGCCACAGGAGACTCCGCTGCCCTTTTTTGAACGAGAGAAACATTTGCTCAATATACAAAGTAAGACCCTTTAGCTGCAGAAAATTATTTTCCGTGGAAACATGTGGGGAAAAAGGCCCGGTGATTCCGCGTGCTCTATGGGAACTTGGAGAAAAAACCGTCCAGAAAATCTATCAACTGGATGATTCCGGATTCTCCGGTCATATCTCCTACATCTTGATGCTCCTCTATAATCATAAGTTACGGAAGAGTTATCTTTCGGGAGAACTCTCACCTTCGCAACTGATGGATGTCATTCGGAAATACAATCTTATAGTCAACCGCGAAATGCTAAAGAAGCAAAGAATTTTGAAACTTGGAACCTTCAGAAGCACTCCATAAACCTTGCCAGATCAAAGCACATTCAGGTAATAACCCGATTGGGCATGCGAATGTTATCCATTATGTAGTACCCTGTAACCAACCGGTATTTTCTTTCTGGACTTTCTGCCTCAAAAGATGTTTTTAGAGGTGTAATATGAAAGCAATATAAGTATAATGCTGGGAATTTTAAACCATTTCCACGAGTAGCAGGGGAGGACTGGAAAAAGATGAGCCATTTAAGTCAACAGGAACTGGGAGAGCTGGACTTCAGAACTATCGATCCCAAAAAGGCTAGAGAGATTGTATCGTCCCTGCATCCAGCCGATGCAGCGGAAGTACTCAGCAATTTCGACGAAGATCAACTTGCAGAACTGCTTCAAAAAATAGACCTGGACACAGGCAAAGAAATCTTTGAATTTTTGCCCCCCGAAAAGCAAAAGGCAATCCTCCCCAAGCTTAAGAGAGATTACCTAACAGGGTTGATCTCGGTGATGAGCCCCGATGACCGTGCGGACCTTGTAGAAGAACTGGACGAAGACTTCAGAGAAGAAATACTCTCTACCCTTGTTCACAAAGAACGCCAGAACATTCAGGATTTGATCAAATACGAAGAAAATACAGCTGGCGCTTTCATGACCACAGACTATGCTTTCCTGTGGCCGGAACTTACAATTCGTGAAGCCTGGGAACATCTGCGCCAGCAGGCTCCCATAAAAGAAACTATCTACTACGTTTACGTGGTAGACCGTCAACACCGGCTCATAGGGATCCTTTCGTTGAGAGATATCATAATGGCTGAACCAGAACAAAAAGTTGGCGAGGTAATGGATAAAAACGTTATAGCAGTTCGAGTGGACGACGACATAGAACACGTGGCGATGGAGATGAACAAGTACGATTTTCTCGCCATGCCCGTAGTGGATCTCGAAAATCGCCTCGTGGGAATGATCACCTTTGATGATATCTTCGATGTTATGACCGAAGAAGCCACCGAAGATATGTACCATCTGGCTAATCTGGATATCGAAGAACA
>QMLL01000182.1 GCA_003646715.1 Deltaproteobacteria bacterium | reverse complement strand
TCGATTATGGTCCTCAGGATAGTCCTGTCCATGCGGTCGAACCCACGCTGGTCCACGTTCATCATGGTCAGGGCTTCATCCGCAACTTTTCTCGTTATTTTCCCGTCCGCGCAAACCTGCGCGTAATCTCTCACTCTCCGGAGTAACCTGTTCGCGATCCTGGGAGTGCCTCTGGATCGCCTGGCAATTTCAAAAGCCCCGTCATCATCTATGGAAACGCCAAGTATTTTTGCAGATCTGAGAACGATTTGTTTGAGTTCTTCGGGCTTATAGAATTCCAACCTGAAAACCACTCCGAATCTGTCTCTCAACGGTGGCGTAAGAAGGCTGGTTCTGGTGGTTGCGCCAATGAGGGTAAAATGAGGTAGATCAAGTTTTATGGATCGTGCAGATGGCCCCTGACCAATAACGATATCAAGCTGGAAATCTTCCATGGCCGGATAAAGTATTTCTTCTACCACGGGGTTAAGCCTGTGTATCTCGTCGATAAAAAGTACGTCGTGAGGCTCTAAGTTTGTAAGAATTGCAGCCAGGTCACCGGGTCTGTCGATCACGGGACCGGATGTGATGCGGATATTCACGTTCAGTTCGTGGCTTATAATGGTGGCAAGAGAAGTTTTTCCGAGGCCGGGGTAGCCATGTAAAAGTACATGATCTAAGGCTTCGTTTCTTTCTCTGGCAGCCTGTATGTATATTGAAAGGCTTCTTTTTAAGTCTTCCTGCCCGAAGAAATCTTTTAAAAATCGGGGTCGAAGGCTATTTTCAAGAGGAAAATCTTCCACTTTTTTGCTCCTGGTAACGACCCTTTCCTCATCTCTGGCTGCTTTCGATTTTAAATTATTCTTTTTTGTCTGGCTCATTTTGGATTTTATCTACAAAATTTTATTTCGCCAGGAATTTCAGAGCGGTTTTGAGTAATGTTTCAAGAGTAAGATCAACTTTTTCACCGAGCTCCGAAATTGCCAGGGCTACGGCTTTATCAGCTTCTGCCGGTTTGTATCCCAGGCTCAAAAGTGCGGCAACAGCATCACTTTCCATCCCCGTGGATTCCGGAATAACTGGCATCCTCGCATCAGCTTTTTCCTTTTTTCCGGTGGCGAGCTTATCTTTGAGCTCAAGAATCATTCTCTCCGCTATTTTTTTTCCAACTCCCGGCACTCTCTGGAGCCTCTTTACATTTCCCCTGAAAACAGCTTCTTCCAGTTCTCCGGGAGTTATGCCGGACAGGATGTTTAACGCCAGCCTTGGTCCAATCCCGTTTATGGCGACAAGCTTCAGGAAAATTTTCTTTTCTTCCATGGAAAAGAAACCAAAAAGGTCCAGGGAATCTTCTCGAACATGCGTATAAACATTCAGGCTGGTAATGTCTCCCTGTTCCGGGAGTTCATAAAAAGTGTTAAGAGAGATGTAAAGCTGATAGCCCACTCCGCCCACGTCAACGATAATATATTCCGGGGATTTATATCTTAATTTGCCTTCAATGAAAGCTATCACAACCTGTAACCTGATTCCTTCCTTTCGATTCGTGCAATACTTCGAGCAGTGTTGAGATGGCAAACTGCGACCGCAAGAGCGTCTGCCATGTTGCTCTCCGGTGTTTCTCTAAGCGACAGTAAGATTCGAATCATTTCCTGAACCTGTCCTTTATCCGCCCGACCGTATCCAACAACCGATTGTTTTATTTCCAGCGGGGAATATTCATAGACTTCCAACCCTGCGTTAACACCGGCAAGAATTGCAACGCCTCTCGCATGTCCGAGCAAAATAGCACTTTTGACGTTTTTTGAGAAGAAGAGACTTTCGATAGCCATCACCTCAGGGGTATATTCGCGGATTATCTTGCTGAGCCCTTGATAGATGGCCCCAAGTCTCTCAGGGAATGAAGGCCTGTTTCCGACTTTCAAGAACCCACTGGTGACATGGGTGAGTTTTTGACCTGCACCCTCTACTACTCCATAGCCTGTGACCACAGAGCCAGGGTCTACTCCAAGTGCTTTCATGCCAAAGTTAATTAACCTATAGATTCCAGTATTTTTTCGTCGATATCAAAATTTGCATAGACTTTTTGAACGTCATCTGAATCTTCCAGAGCGTCCATCAGTTTCAGCATTTGTTCTGCTTGTTTGTCGTCAAGTTTCACGGTGTTTTGCGGGATCATGGTCACTTCTGCCAGTTCGTACTTTATGTTCTGCTCATCAAACGCTTTTTTAACTTCTTCGAAATCGCTTTGAAGGGTAACAACTTCCAGCTGGTCGTCTTCTTCTCGAACATCCTCCGCGCCAGCTTCCAGAGCAATTTCCATTACTTCGTCTTCGTCCACTTGATTCCGGTCGAATACGATCAGCCCCTTTTTGTCGAACATCCAGGCGACGCATCCGGCTTCGCCAAGGTTTCCGCCGTGTTTGCTCAGAATGTATCTAAGCTCAGCGGTGGTTCTGTTGCGGTTATCCGTGAGAGCTTCAATCAATATGGCAACACCACCTGGACCGTATCCTTCGTAAATTGCCTCTTCCAGGCTGTAGCCGGCGAGTTCCCCCGTGCCCTTTTTTATGGCCCGTTCGATATTTTCCTTTGGCATGTTAACAGCCCGTGCCGAAGCAATGGCAGCTCTAAGCCTCGGGTTCCCCGAAGGATCACCTCCGCCCATTCGTGCGGCCACGGTGATTTCTCTGATCAGTTTTGTGAAAATCTTACCCCGCTTTGCGTCCTGCGCACTTTTCTTACGCTTTATCGTGCTCCACTTTGAATGTCCTGACATGGAGTATCCTCCTCTTTTTTCCAGCTAGGTTGACCTTTTTTCCCCATACCCAATAAATAAATTTCTCTGCTGTCCTTCCTGGAAGCTTTTGGCTTTATAATTTTTACTCGCTCAAAGGCTCCCCGATATTTTTTCAAAAACGAAGGAAAATCTTCTCCTTCAAATACCTTGCACAGGAAAAAACCTCCTTTTTTAAGCACAGCGATCGCTATTTCAAGTGCTCTCTCCGCCAGATATACTGACCTGGTGCTGTCTACGAATCCTATCCCGGTGGTTGCCGGAGCCATGTCGCTCAAAACCACGTCAAATACAGGAACGTATTGCTTCAGCCGGGATGGATCAAGTTCATAAACGTCTTCTTTTAGGAAGTAAACTCTGGGACCGAATTCCCTTTTCAGTTCCTTTTGATCAACCCCGACGACGATTCCTTTCGGGCCCACTTTTTCTTCTGCATATTGCAACCATGAACCGGGAGCGCATCCAAGGTCAAGGACACGAGACCCTGGTTTAATTATCTTGTACTTTTTCTGAATTTCTTCGAGCTTATATACCGATCTGGCAACGTATTTTTGCCGTTTTGCTTTTTTAAAATAAAAATCCTGCGGTTTGTACCTGGCCATTTTAGCTCGTTTTTATTCTAATATATTTAGCTTATGAATATGCCAGAAAATAGCTGCCAATAAATACTTTCAGGACGTTTTCCTCGAATTCTTCGTCCGTATCCAGCACAATAGCCCTCTTCAACTCGTTTTCTGTTAGTTTTTGAAAAGATTTTACATGGCCTTCCAGGTGTTTTAACCTCGCGTCTGTGATGAGTTTTCTCCCTTCCCTGGCTTTTAAACGTCTTTCGATTGTGCTTATTCTGGGGTTACAATGAACTATAACAAAATTTGCGCCCCGTTTCTCGGCCACTGACGCAGCCTTCTTTCGAACAGCTAAGTTGCCGAAGGTAGCGTCAAGAACCACAGATTTTCTTTCTTTGAGCGAGGCATCTGCTAGTTCTATCAACTTGTCGTAAGTCTTTGCAGATGCCTCAGGACTGTAAATTCCTTTTCCAAAATCTTCGTCGACTCTTTCATCGGGTTTGAATCCAAAAAGTTCCTTTCGAACTATGTCGGATGAAAACACCGGAATCATGTGCCTCTGAGAAAGCTCGCGAGCCATCCGGCTCTTTCCGCTGGCAGGCAAACCGCAAACGATCCACAGCGTTGGTTTGCGAAAGTGATCTGCGGCTTCAAATGAGAGGTCAAGATATCTCCCGGCTTCTATCCTTATCCTTTTTTCTTCTTCAGCGTTCAGTGTTCCCCCGGAGAGTTGCAAACAGCTAACTTTTAACCTTACGTAAGCCCTGTAGCACTTATAAAAGTCAAGCACCGTGAATATGTCAGGATCATAGCAAGCTTTTACGTACTCTGTTAGAAGTTTTCTGGCGGTATTTCGATATCCGATGAAATCCATGTCCATCAGTAAGAACGCAAGATCAGATGCCACATCACCATACCTGAAACGGTCGTTGAATTCTATGCAATCGATTATCTGGATTCCATCAGGTTCAAAATAAATGTGCTCACATCGAAGATCTCCATGACAATCCCGTATCCACCCGTTTTCTATTCTTCGGTCAAAAAGTGTTTTTTTTTCTGATAAAAATTCCCTTGTAGCATTCTTGATGAAAGAATATTTATCTTCCGGAATAATTTCCGGAACAAAGGGTTCTGTCTGCGAGAAGTTTTCTTCCGTGTTGAAGCTTATGGTGTCTACGTTTCCGAAAGTATCTATTGACAAATCTCTTGCAGCGTTTGTGTAAAACTCTGCCAGCTTTTTGGCCAGCGTGGATGTTTGAGTGTCTTCTAGCAGGTTATTTCGAAGAAGGTAGAGAAGTGTATCGGTGTCTGCGAGTTGCCGCATCTTTATTACGTATTCGACGACTTCGCCTACATCACCAAGTACAAGCTTTGAATTTTGGCTCCTCAGTTCCAGGAGGTCCAGGTAAACATCGGTTGTCAATCTTCTGTTCAGGTTAATTTCCTGTTCGCAGTAGAG
>QMLL01000181.1 GCA_003646715.1 Deltaproteobacteria bacterium | reverse complement strand
GGGTCAGATGATGGCCACCTTTCCCAAGGTAGATATTACTTGGTTCTACAAGCATTCCGGCGTTTGCCTCTACACATCTAAGCGCTGTATTCTGGTCGATTCTTTCTGCGAAGGAAGATGTAAAGTTTGGGGGCATGTGTTGAACCAGAAAAATGGCGGCATTGAGATCAGCCGGTAAATAGGGTAACACTTCGAATATGGTTTTCGGTCCTCCTGTTGAGATGCCGATAGCGATGGCTGCAAAATCAATATCGGACGGCTTCGATGGTTTTCTGACTGCCTTCCTGGGTTTTAGACGGATGGTTTTTTTGCTTTCCCGCTTTTGCGTATGCGTTTTTCTTACCAGCTTTGACTTGGGATCGTAGGCGGCGGCAGCCTTTATTTTTTCCAACAATTCCCTGGCCACGCTCGACATATCTGAAGATACGGTGCCTCCTGGTTTTCCCACGTAGTCAAAGGCACCGAGTTCCAGGGCTTCGAATGTCGTAACAGCGCCTTCCTGGGTGAGAGACGATACCATTATGACGGGTGCTATTTCTTCATGAACGATTATCTGTAGCGCCGAGAGACCATCGAGTCCCGGCATATTGATATCCATGGTAATAACATCGGGTTTTAGCGTGCGGGCCTTTTCGATGGCGTCTTCACCATCGCGGGCAGTCCCTACCACGTAAAGATGCCGGTCTGACTCTATCAGTTTTTTTATGGTCATTCTCATTAAGGCTGAATCGTCACAGATAAGAACGCCTATCTTTTTCATTTTTTACCTACCCGTTTTTTTTCTGTTTCTTTTTCTTGCTGCTGGAAGACTTCTTGCCTTTTTTGGCTTTCGGTTTTTCTTTTTCGTCTGTGAGTTTTCCCAGCAGATTGACTTCTTTCTGGGTGAGGATCTTTTCTGTGTTTAGCATGATAATCATGCGTCCCCTGTCGTTTACTTTGCCAATTCCTTCCACGAAATCAGCGTCAATCATGCCGGCAACAACTTTGTCTGCGCTTTCGATATTTTGTCCGGGAATACGCATTACCTCGTTTACCTTATCCACAATAAGACCGGTTTTTCTGCCGCCAATGTCCGTTATGATAATTCTTGTCCGATCATCCCTTTCCGCTGGTGGCATATTAAATCGTTTACGCAGGTCTATGACCGGAACCACGTCTCCCCTCAAGTTGGTTACCCCTTCCACGAAAGGTGGTGATTTGGGAAGCTGGGTGATTTGCGCAAGCCTGTTAATTTCCTGGACATCTGTTATTCTTAATCCGAATTCTTCGTTATCCAGGTTGAAGGTAACGAGCTGTTCTTCACTTTTTTCAGTTTCGTTCCCCGTATTTGTTGCCTCTTCTTTGCATGTGTCGGACCCGGAAGAACCTTCTGCGCCTAATTTTTCAAGAAGTTCGATATCCTCATTCAACTTGTTCTTATCACCGCCTTTATCAGAAGATTTCTTGGTATCCTTGGCGTTTCCACTGCATTCCGCTGAACTTTTCTCCAGTTCTTCAATAAGTTTCACGTCTTCGGCGGATATCAACGAAGATTCGTCCAGGATCATGATGAGTCTCTGGCCATTATCAAGTTTAGCCACGCCCCTTAGATCCTTACTCGTGGACGTTCCGACCATGCTGACTTTCTCTATGATTTTTCTGGGAATTCGGATTACTTCGTTCACGCTGTCCACAAGTAAGCCTGCAGTTATTCCACCGGTTTCAATAACAAGGATTCTTTGTTCCTCTCTCAGGCTGTCTTCTATTAGTGAAATGATGTTTTTCAGTGAAGAACCAAGGGCGCTCTTTACTTTTTCGACGTGTGCCTTGTAGTATCTTCTGGCTTCATTTAGAGAGACGTTGATAAGGTTCAGGGTTGTTCTGCCCGTTTTGTGTAATTCATCATGAAGAGATCTCAGGTCCTTGAGTGCATCATGCATTATGCCCGGTAGTGCGTCCGGGGAATTGAGCCACTTGCCAAACTCACATTCCTCCGAAGACTCTAGATCAAAAACGTGGGACCCAGCTTCCAGACAGTGCTCTAGGTTCTTTTCCCACAGGGCGCACCTTTCTATCTTGGTCTTGAAGAGTTCTGATAACTCTTCCACCCATGCCTTTTTCCCGAGCATTGAGCGCATGTCCAGAATCGGGAGCAGGTTGTTTCTGACAGTGATGAGGCCTTTTACATACGAAGGAGCGTTCGGAACCTCCGTCACATCGGTAAATCTGCGAATTTCTCTAACCTGGGAAATAAAGAAACCGTATTCCTCGTTGCTGATTTTAAGAGATATGATCTGTTCTTCTTCGATTGTTTCCGTCGTATCTTCCGTGTTTACGTTACCGGCATATCTCATAGAACCGGAGGTATTTTTGTCTGCGTTGGTGCAAAGAATCTCCTCGAGATTCAGGGTCATGATCACCCGCTTCCCACCATCAGCTTTTACTATGCCTTCCAGGAAGTGCTTATCTATCCCTTTGACTGCAGCAGGGGGATTATCAATGGTATTTTTAGGAACCCTTATCACTTCGTTTACCTCGTCTACCACGAGACCGCAACTCACCCTGTCGATATCCACAACCAGCACTCTAGCTCTTTCGGATATCTGGGTTTCGGGCATTGAGAATCTCTTCCTCGTGTCTATGATGGGCATAATATCGCCTCGCAGGTTGGATATGCCCCATAGAAATTCCGGTGCTCTGGGAAGCTGTGTAATTTCAGGAACGCGAACTATTTCTCGCACACTTTCTATGTGAATGCCAAATTCTTCGTTCTTAAGCTTGAATACCACCAGCTGCTTTTCGTCTGTGCCTGTACTGACGTTCTCCTTGTTGGCTTGCAGAGTGTTATTCTCCATAATTCAACTCCGAAATTATTAGTCTTAATATGATTGTCTCCTATTCTGCAAAACCTATGTTGAGCTAGGAGCTTTCATAGTTCGTTATTGCTGGCCGAATAAATCGAGTAATGCTGGTTTACATGTTTTGCATTTCGTCAGAGAGAGAAGCTATTTCTTCGGCCGTCGTTGCTATTTCTTTAAGTCCTTTAAGCTGCTCTGACGCTGCTACTGCAGCCTCTTTGACCATTTCGTTTGCCTTGACTATTGCCTCGTTACTTATCTTGATAGCCTTGTTAAGCTCCTGAACGGCTTCTACTCCCAGCACAGTATAATCCTGAGCTTCTTTACGCAATCTCATTGCCCCTGACATTAAATTAAGCATTGGTGAGAGAGCCCTAATGGCAGTATTTGTTTTATCGATTTGATTTTGAATCATCAAAGTTATGTTAGAAAGTTCCTGTTGGGCGTATCTTATCTGATCACTCATTTCGTCCAGGATCACTTTCATTTTTTCCGCGTTTTCCGCGGATTCGTTGGCAAGAGATCTGATATCGCCTGCCACCACTGAAAACCCTCGCCCGAACTCTCCGGCTCTTGCGGCTTCGATGTTTCCGTTTACGGCTAACATGTTGGTCTGAATGGTAACGTTGGTAATGTTGTCCACTATTTTCTTGACATTGTTTATGTATTTTTCCAGTGTTTCGACAGCGCCGACGATACGTTTGTTGGCCAGGATCGCAAACCCGATGGTGTTGCCGATGAGGAAAATTCCCGAAGACATCTGTGAAAAGAGTTCATTGAATCTTTCGGTAGGCTTTCTTACTTTCTCATCCAGTACTTTTCGCGCCTCGGGAATGTTCTTCTCTTCGTACAACTTAATAACCTCTGCCGCGCCTTCGTGGATTGTGTCATGAAGCTCCTTCATCTCCCGGCATAACTGCTCTTCTTCTTCATTAGCCGGTTTATACTCGTTCAGCCATCGGCCGTACTGGCATTTGTTGGCCTCAAGAGTCCAGATGAATTTTGTGCCGTTATTGAGCAATTGTTCGAGGTCATGTAAAAAGACGCTATGATCCAGGGTCTTTATTTCCTTGATAGATGCCATGATCTTTGTGCCATGGTTTTCGTAAATGTACTGCCACTGGTCTTTGATACTTTCAAGAGTGGTGGTGATGTCCTTGGATTGAGATTCAATGTCAAAAAGTGATTCCTGGATCTGTTCCTGTCCGGCTTCTATTTCTTTGATGGATCTATCTATCTCGCCGCATGTGGCGTGAAGTTCTTCTATGGTTGCCGATAATTCTTCTGCGCTTGCAGCTACTTCTTCTGCGGACTTATTCATATCCAGGGATGTTTTTAGGTCTTCAGCCATTTCGGCCACTTCGTGCGCCGCGTCTGCTGCCTCAGCAAAAGCACGGGATTGTTCCTGGGCAGCCTTGGTTATTTCTTCTCCAGATGCCGCGATTTGCTCGGCAGCTCCGACTATTTCGGAAACTTCCTTTTCGCTGCAATCCGCAACGTCTCTTACCTTTTGAACGGCTTTGCTGACTTCAGTTACCAGTCTGTTGATGTTTGCGATATGCCTGGTTATTCCGTGGCAAGTTTTCCTTATGAAGTCGGTTTTGTACATGTTGAAATTCGATAGTTTTTCGAAAAATTCAACATTCGATACAACCTTTTCTACCTGCTGCTGAGAAGAATCGATAACCTCTTTTATCTGAAGTGCCGCGTTTTCAGAGACTTCTGCCAGAGTTCGTACTTCATCGGCCACAACGGCGAAGCCACGGCCGTGTTCTCCTGCTCGGGCAGCCTCTATGGCGGCGTTCAAGGCAAGTAAGTTGGTCTGATCTGCGATCTTGGTAACAACCTGAACGATACCGCCAATGTTGTCTGCCTTCTTTTTAAGATCATCTGCAATGCGAGCGGCAGCAAGGGCTTTTTCCGTAGATTCTCCAACGCTTTTAGCCAGTTCTTCGAAGGCTTCTCCTGTTATC
>QMLL01000180.1 GCA_003646715.1 Deltaproteobacteria bacterium | reverse complement strand
TTTCTGGACGATTCATCCGGGCCGTCGAAATGGGGTTGAAGTACTTTAGATCATTGGAAAAATACTTTTATGGAGAAAACTCGGATACCCTTAGAGATTTATTAAACAGAATGGAAAAATTGGGATTTATTACTTCGACAGATCTGTGGATGGAGATGAGAGAAGTAAGAAACCGGATCGTTCACGATTATCTACCGGAACAAATAAAGGCACTATATGATTCTATAATGTATGAGTATTCAAAAGAACTACTAAACTTGAAAGATCACTTGAAAGAATAGGTTTTACCTCGCTGTCTCACCCCATTAATTTCCAAACCACGTGAATTCTTACTCCAGGTCATTGAAGTTTCACCGCTGGGGAGTTATGTATAAATAGAGGTAGAAAAAGCAAGATAAACACTAAGGCAGCGGAGCCGCAACCAAATTTAACCCGCAAAGCCGCTAAGGACGCAAAGAGAGGATTTGCTTTTTCTTGATCAGAGCGTAACTGATCAAGAAAAGAGCCTTGCGTACTTGGCGTGTTGAGCGAAGCGGGCGGTTCACTTTTAATGTATCCACGGGCAGCATAAAATTTATGACACGTTTATCGAGCAGTAGCTCTGACTAAAACGTTACATGTTCACAGGTAAGTATTCTAAGAGGAACAGAATATGAAAAGGGCAAGATTAGTAGGCCTAATATTTACCATAACAGTGCTTTCACTGCTAATTGCTTCAGCCGGGCTGGCTCGTGAAGTGGCTTTAACCAACCGGACTGAAAGCGCGAACGAGTATCAGCACTTTTTAAACTCCCCGGATGTAAATATTTACTGGAGTTCCGCGAAACGTTCGAAAACGATCACAATATACGGACTAGTTCAGAACAACTATTATACGGATCTAGTTCTGGTAAATCTTTACGTGGACATTCTGGACTCAAACGGGAAACGCCTCGAAAGAAGAAAGCAATTCTTCCTGGAAATTGAACCCGACCAAAAACTACCCTTCAGGATAACCTTCCCCAGACTGAAAAACGCAAAAAAAGTACGTTTTTCTTTCGATTATAACTACGCTGAGTGGAAGGGTTCTGTCAGCAATTACGGGATACTGGAGGACACTCTTTAGGAACTTCCGCTGAGTCTGTACTTCAGTATGAAAGTTTCGATTCCCGCCTAGCCGAGCTCGGTCATGACTTTCGCGGGAATGGCGTAAATATTATCCATCTGTCATTCCTGCATTTTCCTATTGTCATTCCTGCGCAGGCAGGAATCCAGCGTTATTAGTTGTAGTCATCATTGATTTTTGGTGTTGGAGTATAATCGATACATTGTAGAAACTCTTACACCCTTTAAATGGGTGCGGGGCGTACGAGATTTAGTTCTTATAACTCACCTTTTCGCTTCCAGCTTTCAATCAGTGAAAGCGTAAATAGGGTAGTTCTCTCCGGGAGACTCTTTTTGATCATGTATTCTCTTTCAGAATGATCAAGGTCACCAATGGGACCAAGACCATCTACAACGGGTACACCTTCTGCCGCTATGAGATTTGCATCGGATACACCGTTTCTAAATTCATCATTGACATCCAGGCCTATTTTCTTTCCAGTATCGCGGATCACTTCAAAAAGTCTTCTGTTACGCTCGGTCTGAGGCATAGGAGGGCGCTCCGATACAATTCGGTATTTACTTTTAACTACCGGAATAATCGACTCACCCACAATCCTTTCCAATCCGGACAAAATGATTTCTCTCTGGGACGGTTCCGTATACCTTACATCAATACCTGCCTCCGCATTCTTGGCAACCACGTTCGGCCCGGTTCCACCATTTATTGTCCCCACGTTAACGGAGATTCCAGCGGTAACATCGTTCAGAGCCTCAATTTTAATTATTTTGTGAGCGAGTTCCAGAATTGCACTGGGCTTTTCTTCGGAAGCAAAAGCAGCGTGCCCGGCGCCACCTTCTACAAGCAGCCTTATACCTATTTTCCCTTTTCGGCCAGTGACTATTCTGCCATCTAGCGAACCACATTCCAGCACAAATCCGAATTCACTTTCTTTTGCCAATTCTCTGATAATCTGTCTCGAACTTGGAGAACCAATTTCTTCATCGGAGTTAAACAAAAATCTTACGGGTATTTCTTCGGATAATCCGAGATGCTGAAGAGCCTTCATGGCAAACATCCCCACTACAAGTCCACCTTTCATATCTATTACCCCGGGGCCGTATGCTCTTTCCTCATCTTCCCTGTACCAGTTGAAAGTCGTGTCTTCCGGAAAAACCGTATCTGTGTGGCCGGTTACCAGGATGGACTTGTGAGACACTCTGGCAGCTTCCGTGCACACCAGGAGGTGATTTCCAAATTTGTCCTGTGGAATTTCTTTGATATGAAATGGGGTATCTGAGAAAAAACCGGAAATTAACCTAACTACCCGGTCTACACCCTCCTTGTTATAGCTCCCGCTCTGAATCAGAACCATGTCTCTCAGCACAGAAAACATTCGGTCTTCCTGCTGAGAGACAAAGTCCATTACCGCCTGATAATCAACCATTACTTACTTCCAGTACCTGGCAAAGGCATATTTATCATTGGCGTACACCTCCGGATCTGCATCAGGATATGCCACTTCTTCACCGGACCAAGGTTTCCTCAGTATAATATTCCCGTTTTCTCTCCTCACCACGTTGGTTCTGTGAAGCGGGATCTTACCACCGGCAGTTGCAATGTATCTCGGGATCGCATCACCACTGATGTTTCCGTACATGCTCTCGATTATATCCTGGCCAACTTCCACGGGAACTCTCAGGTGGCTGAATTGAGGGTTCCTGAAACTGCAATTAAATACATAATAGGGACGAATATAGGCTTCGTGGATAGTTTCACAGAGTTTCCACATCTTAACTCTTGTGTCATTGATGCCTTTCAGCAGAACTGCCTGGTTCATTACCGCACTTACACGCTTGGATATCTGTTTAAAGGCTTCTCTGGATACAGGGGTTATCTCTTGAGCCGTGTTTACCTGGGTTACCACTCTGAGAGGTTTAATATCGTTACTTTCTTCCAGAATATCGAGCAATTCTTCGTCAACTCTCATAGGAGACGTCACCGGTATTCTCGTTCCCAGTCTCTTCATCCTTACATGATCTATTTTATCCAATTCTCCCAGTAACCATCTAATCATATCGTTCGGCAGAATGAAGGCATCCCCTCCGGTAATAAGAACATCCCGAATCAGGGTATCCTGCTTGATATAGTCCAGGGCTTCCCTGTATGCCTCCCTGGAATAAATTCTATCCTTTTTGCCGATATGTGCAATCCGCAGACAGTGAGTACAATACATAGCGCACATGTTTGTGGCTTTTATGGTAAGTACTCTCGGATAAAACTGGTCAATCAACCTTGCAGGAGAATGATCAGCAGCTACCGGTGGAATCTCTATTCCGGCATTGTCTATCATTTCCCGGGTCGGGACGCATTGAACAAGGATCGGATCATTAATTTTTCCGGGCATTATCAAGCTAGCATAATATGGGGTGAGCCTCATACGGTAATGTTTGGTCACTTCACGGATATCTTTGTATGCCGCGTCTGGCAACTCCACCACCTTCATCAGTTCATCCAGGGAATTTATGGCAAAACGTAGCTGACCCGAAAAGGAATTCCAGTCCTCTTCTTTCATCCCGAGAGCTTTCTTAATACGCCTGGCATTTTCTTTTATTTTTTCCCACAACTCAATCCCGCTGGGAGCTTCAACGTCTTTTTTCTCAACATATTCTTTAACCCTTGCATTTGCTTCTTCAACAATAGGAAGGGCTCTGCAAAGTCGCCCACCCACCGTAACGTGGTGTTCGTCAATTTGTCTATGTTTTTCGGCAAGTTGTACGAGGTCTTCAAAGGTAAAGCCAAGGTCCTGTGGAGTGACACCAGAAGAGTCTCGCATTTTTTTAGTTCGGCAAAGAAATCAAGGATAGGTTTAGTTAGGCTGGTTTCTCTTGCTGTGTAAAACATTCGGTGAATTCTCTGTTTTTCACTTTCTTCCGGTGTTCGTTTCTCGCCCGACTCACTAAATAACGAATCCAGCAATTCCCTGGTGAATTCATCCAAAATTACTTCCGACGATCCTGTCTTCTTCATTTTAGATTGCTCCTTCAATGGTACTTCGTAGTTTTAATTTACCTTCGTTTAACCCTTTTAACATACTTTCTCTATCTTTTCCCACCGAGATAACCCTACCCAGGAAAGATCCTACCTTAACAATAACATCCCTACCCACGTGCTCAACAACCATATGTTCTGATTTTTTTTGGTGCCCCCGGACTACACGTTCATACATTTTCCTTTCGCTACCAGGATCTTCCAGCCCCCTACAGGTCTTTACATCCTTCTCTACTTTGTGGTTATAAGTTCCCCAATATATATTGAAAGGATTTCCCTTCAATTCCATACAGCCGGGGGGCAACCGCTTCTGAGTAATGGCAAAAAATTCTATCTCCATAAGGTTTGGGCATCCATCAGGCAGAGAATTCTCTAACGTACAGCACATTTCCATGGTGGTACCCTGTTTGCGAGCGTTAACCTCAACAAAATAAATATTGCCTTCATCGTCGATAACGTAGTCACATCCGAAAATGCCCCTGTACCCTATTTTTGCCATTTCTCGTCCAACTTTTCTTGTAATCTCTTTCAACGAATCCTGAACCTCTTCAGGTAAGACGGACGGAAACGTAGAACCTCTGAACTTATTAACCTGTTCCATGCACTGATCGGCAACACACCCTATGAAAACTTCTTCCTCGTTTGCTACAACTCCTAGCACAGTGGGGTCGTATTTGTGAGGG
>QMLL01000179.1 GCA_003646715.1 Deltaproteobacteria bacterium | reverse complement strand
GGACTCGGATTATCTGTCTCGGCAAGTATTTTGAAAAGTATGAATGCTGATATCAGAGTTGATAGCGAAGAAGGAAAGGGGACGGTGATAAGGGTTGTATTCGATTCTAATTCTGCAAAATGATCAGACTCGTTGAATACCTTTGTCATTCCTCCGCAGCCAGGAATCCAGCATTATTGGCCGTAGTCGCCATATCTTGTTTTGAGCATATTTTTATAATCAAAAGTTCAAGAATATCTTCGGAAGGAACCATAGTAGTTTTTATTAGCTTGTCTGCTTCATATAGTAGTTCAAAAGCTCTTTTTATTTCGTTTATTGTGTAATTTTTGGACTGTGTCGCAAATTTTTTTGCAATCCATTGAGGGGTCGAAAAAATTTCTGCCAAATCACTAATTGACTTGCCCTGCTGGGTAGCAACCCTGGCTTGCCAGATATTTCGCAGTTGCCGATCAAGCATGCTAATTATCCTTAGCGGTGATTCACCTGTCTCCAGAAGCCGTCTCACCGATTTAATTGCTGTAACAAGCATTCGATTGCCGAAAGCGTTTGTAAGTTCAAAAATAGATCTGGTTCTGATATCGTTTAGTGCATCCAGGACATCTTTAACTTCTATATTCCTCGTTTTGTCAGTGTAAGCGATGAGTTTGTCGAGGGCGTTGGATAGTTCTCGCAGATCCTTTCCCACAAGTTCAAGTAAATGTGCTGCTGCCGGTCCGCTTATATTTTTTCCCTTTGCCTGCGCTCGCTTTCTTATCCAGCCGATAAGATCTCTATCTCTCGGAGCCTCGGCAGATATCAATCCATTCTTTTTCCGAAGCAGAGTTGAAATTGTCTGCAACTTCGCAGGAGACTCACCTATCAGAACCAGTACTGTAAAACTGGGGGGATTTTTCAAAACGGGCAAAAGTTTTTTCTGGGCCGCCTGAGACCACTTATCTACGTTTTTCACGATAAGCAGTCGCCTGTCTGAAAAGAAGGGAGGGGTGCAGGCTTCTTCGATTACATCGTCCGGCTCAACTTCTTCCGCATCAAGCTGTCTGACATTGATGGAAGAGAGTGAATCTTTTTGAAATTCGGCAATGAGATAATCAACTACTTCGGAAATAAGTAATTCCGCACCGCCGCAGATAAGATAGACTGGTTTGTAGTTTTTTTGGTCAATGTCTGCGTACAGCGAAGAAATAGATGCCATGAAAATTTATCTCAGAATTTTGCTGCCAGTCTTTGATGGACTTCTTCAGCAAGGTACTGCGCGATGAAATGAATTGCCTTCTGCCTGTTTTGAAGAGTAATTATTGGATCCGGATCCTGAAAGTATTCTTCGTAGTAGCTAAGATTACCCTGCCAAACAACATGGTTGTCGCTTGTCTGGATACACTTTAATTTTATTCTGATGGTAACACGTGATTCCCTGGTTTCTTCTGCTTCCCTGTAGCTTACCACAGATGTCTTTATGCCGTCGATTTTTCCGAGGATGATCAGATCAGCCTCCCTGGAAGGCACCAGTGGTAAATTGCTATTCTGGATAAATTCTTCCCTGAAATACTTGGTGAAGATTTTTTCCAGTGTAGATTCAGACGTATTGTTGGTGAACATTGGAATCGAGATGGACTTATACTGGTTGCCCAGCTCTGTCATCTGACCGGCAAACTGGTATCCGCAACCTTTTGCAAAGATGCAAAGGATAAAGGCAGCGATAAGAACTATCCTTGCCTGGTTTCTTTCTGACACGGTCACCATGCCCTTGTCCGAATTACACAACAATGTTAACAAGACGTCCCGGAACCACAATAACTTTTTTGACCGGTTTTTCACCGACAAACTTTCTGATTCGTTCGTCTTCCAGGGCGATTCTTTTAATTTCTTCCCGGTCAGCTGATGGAGATACATATATTCTGCTTCGGAGTTTCCCGTTTACCTGCACAACAATCAGCAATTGTTCTTCTTTTACGGCTTCTTCGTCCCACGTTGGCCAGGAAGTCAGAACAATGCTCGATTCATGCCCGAGTACTCTCCATAGTTCTTCCGTAATGTGTGGGACCATAGGAGATATGAGAATAATTGCCGATTCTATGGCTTCTCTTAATACTTCAAGACCCTTTTCTTCCCTTAGAACATCGTCTTTTACCTGGTAAATGAGATTAACCAATTCCATCACGGCACTGATGGCGGTATTAAAATGAAATCTTTCCTTGATATCTTCGGTTACCTTTTTGATCGTTTGGTGTGTTTTCCTGTGCAACTTTCTGGATGCATCCCCGGGTGGAGTTTTGCCGCTATATGAATTTACCCTGGAAATACTTTCGTGGTGTTCGTAAACCAGCCTCCAGAGTCTGTTTAAAAATCTTGCCGCTCCTTCAACTCCCTGTTCGCTCCAGTCAAGATCTTTTTCAGGAGGAGCTGCAAAAAGGCAGAATAATCTTACTGTATCGGCGCCATACTGTTCAATCATTTCATCCGGATCTACCACGTTTCCCTTAGACTTGCTCATCTTGGCGCCGTCTTTTATGACCATACCCTGGGTGAGCAGGTTTATGAAGGGTTCATCTATTTTAAGATATCCTAGATCTCTAAGGACCTTGGTAAAAAAGCGCGCATAAAGAAGATGAAGCACAGCATGTTCGATTCCCCCGATGTATTGATCCACGGGTAACCAGTAATCGGTTTTGCTCTGATCGAGAGGCCCTTCGGTGTAGTCCGGGCAAGTAAAGCGATCAAAGTACCACGAGGATTCAACAAAGGTGTCCATGGTATCTGTTTCTCGTTTTGCGGGGCCATTGCATTTTGGGCACGTGGTATTCACAAAGGATTCAACGAACGGAAGAGGAGATGCACCGCTGGGGAGCAGTTCTACGTCGAGAGGGAGTACCACTGGTAGATCTTCCGGAGGCACTGGTACAATACCGCATTTATCGCAATAAATTACAGGAATGGGTGCACCCCAGTATCTTTGTCTCGAGATTCCCCAGTCTCTCAACCTGTAATTAATGGTTTTCTTCCCCTGGCCTCTCTTTTCCAGTTCTCTGGTGATGGCTTCGCGAGCTTCCGGGGATTTCATCCCTGAGAATTCTCCGGAATTTACCAGGATGCCATCTTCTTCGAATGCTTCCGTAAGTTCTTCAGCATTGATAGATTTGCCCTCTGGCTGGATAACCACTTCAATCGGAAGATTGTATTTTTTTGCAAATTCGAAATCTCTCTGGTCATGAGCCGGAACGGCCATCACAGCGCCTGTACCGTATTCCATCAGCACGAAATTGGCGACGTATATGGGCATTCTGTCACCTGTGACAGGGTTGATGCAGTAAGAACCGGTAAAAATACCTTCTTTTTCCAGTGTACCGGTGATCCTGTCTTCTCGGCTTATTCTTTTATATTTTTCAATGAAGTCATTTACTCTTTTCTCTTCTTCTTTGCCCTGAACCAGTTCTTTGACCATTGGGTGTTCAGGGGCCAGACTCATAAATGTGGCTCCAAACAAAGTGTCCTGACGTGTGGTAAAAACCCGGATTTTTTTGTTGCTTCCCTCGACATCAAAATCGATTTCGGCACCTTCGCTTTTCCCTATCCAGTTTCGTTGCATGGTAAGAACACGCTCAGGCCAGCCAGGGAGCTTGTCACAGTATTCGAGTAATTCTTCTGCGTAGGCAGTGATTTTAAAAAACCACTGATCCATTTCCCTTTGAACCACCGGGTTATTGCATCTCCAGCAAAGCCCCGCTTCCACCTGTTCGTTGGCTAACACCGTCTGGCAACTTTCACACCAGTTTACAAAGGACTTTTTCTTATATGCCAGTCCTTTTTCCAGCATCTGCAGAAAAAACAATTGTTCCCACCTGTAGTATTCCGGATCGCATGTGGCAAATTCCCTGTCCCAATCATAAGAGAAGCCCAGTTTTTTTAACTGGCTTCGCATGTATTCGATATTTTCGTATGTCCATTTGGCCGGATGAGTTTTGGCTTTAATTGCCGCATTTTCAGCAGGCATCCCGAAAGCGTCCCACCCCATGGGATGAATGACGTTGTATCCCTGCATTTTAAGGAATCTACCAACCACGTCTCCGATGCTGTAATTTCTCACGTGTCCCATGTGAATTCGGCCCGACGGGTATGGGAACATCTCAAGGAGATAATATTTTTTCTTGGAAGGATCTTCAGTTACCTTAAATAACTTTTCCTTTTCCCACAATTTCTGGTACCTTGGTTCAATTACTTTTGGATCGTAGCGTTCGTCCATTTTCTCCTTCTCTCTATCTTTTGTGATTTGTGAACATAGTATACTACATGAATTTTCACGTATCACAAATAGCAAAAATATCTTAAAGAGAAATTCCCTTTACCATAAGGTGTTTTGTTTAGCAACATTGAAGCAAAATCTTGCTCGTTACCCGGAGAGCATAAAAAATTAGCAATTGTAAAAAAGTTAAGGGCATAATATACGAAACCCGAATAACGGGTACTCTTGAGTTAAAACCCTATCAGGGTTGAAATGGCTATGATAAATGATTATAGTAATTTTACCTATTAGCCCAAGTATCATAAAGATTCTTAATAACTCTGAAAGCGACAATAAAAACAAGGAATTCTTATGAGTGACGAAATTCAGAAAATACCTGATCAGGAAGAGCTGGAGCGAGAGCTGAGTGAGTATTTAAGCAAAAAGTACGGTAACAGGATACGTATAATTTCTCCCGCTAATTTTCAGGCGCCTCAGACGGAAGAAGACAAGGGCGAAAGGAAAAGAAAAAAGGGAGTTGAGAGCATCGATTTTGATCTCAACCCCGAAGAACTTGAGGCTTACCTGAACCAGTACGTGATCAAACAGGATCAG
>QMLL01000178.1 GCA_003646715.1 Deltaproteobacteria bacterium | reverse complement strand
TGCTTGTACAGCACATTATAGAAAATCGCATGCTCAATGGGGAGACAATCAGGCTGGATGGTGCAATTCGAATGGCACCGAAATAATCAAGCATTGCTTGGCACTTGCATATTAAAATCAAGGTGAATGATAAAATGTATGACAAGAAAATTAGTTTTGAGCAGCTGTGTGCAGATTTTAATTGAGACAAAGAACTCGATGTTATTAGTACCAACGTATCCAAAGGATTTGTATTTGGTTACGAAACCTGTGATCGGTATTCAGGTTCCGACAAAATAGCTATCTTCTGGGAAGGAGTAGACGGTAAAGAACGTGCCATTACGTTTTCGGAACTTTCTGAACTTTCGGACAAATTCGCATTATGCCTCAAAGAAGCCGGTTTGAAGACCGGGGATCGAGTTGCTACCTTGCTGCCACGTGTTCCAGAACTCTACATTGCACTCCTGGCAATCTGGAAAGCAGGTGGGGTGTATGTGCCACTGTTTACAGCCTTTGGACCAGAAGCAATCAGGTATCGACTGGAACATAGTGAGACGCGATTTCTGGTAACGCATGGTCAGTTTAGAAAGAACGTTCCCGAAGGGATAAAGGGCCTGGAAAAGGTGTTTGTGGTGAAAATGGGAAAGGAGACGTTGGCAGAAAACGACGTAGACTTTCAGGAGGGTCTTAATGTCTCTACTGGTAAACCAGAAGAAATAAAAGTAAATCCGGATGATCTTGCGATCATACTTTATACCTCGGGTTCCACCGGGATGCCAAAAGGAGCGATGCTTTCCTACAAATTTTTCATCTATCACGTGCCATACGTAAGGTATGCGGTCTGGCTTAAACCGGAGGACCGGTTCTGGTGTCCTGCTGATCCTGCATGGGCCTATGGGCTGTTACAGGCATTTGCGCCATTGCTACTCGGTAATTCTATTCTTGTCTACGAGGGCTTATTTAGTCCTGAAATCTGTTACAAGCTCCTTGAAAAGTACAGAATTACAAACATGGCATATGCCCCCACTGCTTTTAGGGCTCTTGCTGCAGCAGGAGACGAGTTGAGAAAGAAATATAAGGTAAACCTTCGTGCTATCAGCAGTGCCGGTGAACCGCTTACTGCAGATACTGTTCGGTGGGCCATAAATAATTTCGGAACGGCGATATACGATCATTATGGTTTCACGGAAGGTGGGATGCTAGTCAACAATTATAATTGCTGTGACATGGAGATCAAGCCCGGATCCATGGGATTTCCTGTACCGTGGCATAGAGTGGCGCTTGTGGATAAAGATGGCAACGAAACAGACGGAAGTGAACCTTCTATTATTGCAATAGACAGGAACCAGTATGGGTTTTATTTCAAGGGATACTGGAAAGAAGAAGAAAAAACAAAGGATGCGTATAAGGAAAATTGGTTTATTTCTGGAGATCTGGCGCGAAAAGATAAAGAAGGATATTTCTGGTTTGAAGGTCGTTATGATGATGTCATTACGAGCGCGGGATACAGAATCGGCCCCTTTGAAATAGAAAACACGCTGGTAGAACACGAAGCGGTTGCGGAAGCAGCTGTTGTTGGTAAGCCCGACCCGATAAAGGGTGAAATTGTCAAGGCGTACGTTGTTCTGAAGCCTACATACAGACCTACTTTAGAGCTTGGCGAAGAAATAAAGCTTTTTGTAAAGCAGAGATTGAGTAAACACCAGTATCCAAGAGAAATAGAATTTATCGAGGTGCTTCCGAAAACCGAAAGTGGAAAAATCCAGAGGTTTAAACTAAGGGAAAGATCGATTTAAGGAACCTCCGAAAAATTGGCTATCATAGGTCATCGCGAGGAGCAAAGCGACTAAGTAATCTCTTAAAAGGATGGAGATTCTCTCTCTTCGCTCTGGACGGGGATTGCTACGACTGCTGCGTTGCTTCGCGATAACAATTGGTACTATGTGTAATGAAAATGGCATCTGCGCTAGATGAATCCTGGCACATGCCTTTTGTAAGGGGCTCCGGCGCAAGGATTCCTGAAGTAAACGCATGCAAAAGAAAGACTTTCAAATGCGTGTGGAACTATGGAATTTGAAACAGTCCGGTAGGAGCAAAAAAGCAGACAGCCCGGATCACATTGAACCGGCCGCAGAAAAGAAATGCTTTAAACGGTGTATCTTAAAAGAACTTTCCACACTTCTCGCCAGAGTATCCATGACAAAACATAGTCGTGTTGTAATATTAAATCCCTAAATGGGAGGCTAAAAATGATCTTAGCATCACAGGAAATGATTAAAGAATGGACAGAAAAAGGGGCATGGGGAACGAAGACGCTAATCGATTATTTTAAGGAAAATGTGGATAAATATCCGGATGAGGTATGCATTGTAGATCCTTTCAATAAAGAAGAGCTGATGGGTTTCAAGCCAGAAAGACTGACATACCGGGAGTTTGACAGGGCCGTTGATGCGACTGCGGAGGGATTCCTTAAAATGGGAATTCAAAAGGATGATGTTATTGTAGTGCAAATACCCAACTGCTGGGAGCTGGCCATGCTTTATCTGGCAATTACCAGAGCAGGAGCTCTTATCTCTCCCATGCCGATGCAGTGGAGGGCATCAGAATTTGAGTATATTGCTCGCTTGACAGAGGCCAAAGCATTTATCACCGTTGAAGAGTTCCACGGTTTTAAACATAGGGAGATGGGTGAAAGGTTGCAATCAAAGCTCCCGGATCTAAAACACCTCATCACCCTGCCAGAGATCATAAAGATGTCTAAAGGTGATGTAACCGGCAAGTTGGATAGCATCCCTTTAGATGCTAATGACATCTTCACTTTATGCTGGACATCAGGCACGGAGGCTCAACCGAAAGGATGTCCTTTGAGTCATAATAACTGGGTCATACAGGCTAAAATACAGATAGAAGCGACGGGAATGAATCACCAGGACAATTTTCTCACCGCCGGACCACTGGTAAACATGGCTTCTGTCGGCACAGTTTTCATCCAATGGCTTTTGCTGGGCAACAAGCTGGTGTTGCACCACCCTTTCAACCCTCTCCTGCTTGTGGAACAACTTAAACAGGAGAAAATTACCTACACCCTTCTCGTTCCGGCAGTTGTCAATATGTTGTTAAAACATCCAAAGGCGGACGAGTTTGATCTGAGCAGTCTCAGGATGATCACCATCGGTAGTGCTCCTCCTTCACTGTGGTCCGTTCAGGAGTTGAAAAAACGGTGGGGCATCGATTTTGCGAATATATGGGGTCAGAATGAAGGGACAGCTGTAGTTTCCGGACCATTTGATGTTCCTGACGTTGAAAAACGTATCTACTATTTTCCTCAATGGGGGAAGCCTGGTGCTAAATGGCATTCTCCTACAACGCAGTTTATTCGAACAAAGATAGTGGATCCTGCTACGGGAGAGAAATTAACAGAAGTCGGCAGTGTTGGTCAATTGATGTATCGTGGTCCTAACGTAATACCGTGCTACTTTAAAAATCCCGATGCTACAGAAAAATCGTTTGATAAAGATGGCTTTTTCAACACTGGTGATCTCTTCGAGATAAAAGAGAATGGCTGCATAGGATTTTTTGACAGAGCAAAAGATATCATCATCCGGGGAGGGTTCAACATAAGCGCGCAGGAGATAGAAAATATGCTCCTCGGGTATCCAGATGTAGCAGACGTGGCTGCCGTTGCGATGCCTGATGAAAGGTTAGGGGAAAAGGTCTGTGTTTATGTAGTTCCTAAAGAGGGGAGAAAAATTACTCTGGATGACTTGACTACTTTTATGAAGGAGAAGGGTATTGCCACATATAAACTTCCCGAGAGGTTAGAGATTATAGATGCAATTCCAAGAAACCCGGTGGGCAAGATTCTTAAAAAAGAACTGAGGGAGGATATAAAGAAAAAGTTGGAATCGGAAAAAGGGTTATGACGACACAATCACGCAGCGGATCGGTAAATGTCAGAGTTTAAGAGGATGCAACAGCAGTTTTCACAATTTAAGAGTGAGTAAAGAAAAATTTAAAACAAATCAAAAGAAGGAGGGGAAGATTATGAAAATTGTACACGGATTTCCATCAACCATGCAGGATAACTATCAGCTGAATATGATCAATATTATAAAGCATGCCACTAGAAATTGGGCAAAACAGGAAATTGTCACAAGGAAACCGGATGGGATATTTCGCTACACTTACAAAGATGCCTATGAAAGAATACAAGGACTTGCGAGTGCACTGGATGGTCTGGGTGTAGAGATGGGCGACCGCATAGGGGTACTTGAATGGAACACGCACAGATACTATGAAATGGACTTTGGTATTCCGGGTACTGGCGCTGTCCTTCTCCAATTGAATTTGAGGTTGCCACCTCAGGATTTGAGCTATGTTGTCAACCATGCGGAAGCTAAATATATCTTTGTCGATGAGACATTGATAGCCATTGCAGAGGCCATAGCCCCTATGTGCAAAACGGTGAGAGGCTACGTCATCCTGACAGACAGGGATCTCGCTGATATCAAAACGGAGTTGAGCCCGATATACAGTTATGAAGAACTGCTCAAGGAGGCAAGCCCAGAATATGATTGGCCGAACCTGGACGAGAAATCGGCCTATGCCGCCTGTTACACATCGGGAACGACGGGGGTTCCGAAAGGGGTCTATTACTCTCATCGTGATGTCTATCTTCATTCCATGGCCTTTGCCATGAACGCGGAGCTGACGTACAGAGATTGTTTTTTGCAGCTTGTTCCCATGTTTCATGCCATGGGATGGGGTGCTCCTCAAGCAGCCACCATGGCTGGATCAAAAATTCTTCTTCCGGGAAGATATACAGCGGAAGATCTGGGTCCTATCGTTGAGCTG
>QMLL01000177.1 GCA_003646715.1 Deltaproteobacteria bacterium | reverse complement strand
TCTGGAACTCCTTTTTCCATTGCAAAGACAAACCACATTTTATATAAGGATATTAAACCAGCCAGGGCAGATTGAACCACCTACTACTGTTACATTTATAACATTTTCTACGATAGTACAAGGAATCGCACAGGCATTTATCCTAAGCAAGCCTCTAACCAAAGTGGAGAGTTAAATGTATTTTGAAAGACTTGGCGGCCAGATTACTTTCAGGGAACAGGAACTCAACGATTACATGGTCTCCCGAATTAGATCCCTGTCCGGTTTGTTTACCAACATTACCCTGGCATTAACAGTTGTCAGTCTCCTCGTTATACTGGACTACTTCAGGGTTCCCGATCTTTACCTCTTCAGCCTAATTCTCATTCCCCTGATTGGCAGGAACTATGTCTTGTCGTGGTATGAATCATGGCTCCGGCAGATGTTCAGGGAATTGTTGCAATGAGCGTTAGGGTGTGACATGGTCGAACTTAAGAAATACCTGATGAATCTCTATTTTATGAAGTTAACCCACGAAGAATTTTTGTATTATTGCGTGGCTATACTTGCTAACGTTGCTTTCGGCTCGGGGTTCATGAGATTCTTTGCTTCGGCTTTATCCGAATTACCACCCGAGGAAAGTAAAATCTATGATTTTAATCCCTTTACGAACCTCGACATTATCGGAACCATCGTGTTTCTAACGGCAGGTTTCGGCTGGGGTAGACAGGTTTCCGATCACAAACTCAGCATAAAAAAACAAAAGCTCGGATGGCTTATTCTTGCCTTAATACCGCCTTTCGCCAGTCTAACTCTTGCTCTCACTGCTGCCTACATAAAGTATTTTCTGTGGAGCGACCGGGTAATTGATATCCTGCTGGGGCTAAGTGTAACTATCACAGCTTACCACATTTTACCCATCCCACCTTTTGCCGGATCGAGAATAATATACCTGGCTCTTCCAGGTGAACGTGCCTGGAGGCTTTTCTCGAAAGCGGGACCATTTATCATACTTGCCCTGGTTCTCTTGGACCGTTTTTCCGGAACGCCGTTTCTAAGGGAATTAATGGACCCTATTGTCAAAGCGGTAGGAAACTTCGTTGCGTATCGTTAAGTTTTGTAAGAAAAAAATTTAAAGGCAGGAAGGTTATACCTCACTGCCTTTTTTAGTTTCCACCCAATACAACTAAGTTACGCTGCGGCCTTCCTCGGTCTCTTGGTTATAAGCGCAAGGAAGATTGCCACGATGAGCAAGCCACCAGCAATATAGAATGCTTCATCATATTTGCCGGTTACGTCTTTGATGTGACCAGCCAGCTTCGGCATGAATGCTCCGAGACCCCACCCGATGAACACGAGACCGTAGTTGAAACCGAGGTTCTTCGTGCCATAGAAGTCAGCAGTGTAGGATGGCAGCAGAGCAAGACCACCACCGTATACCCAGTAAGCGATCATACATGCCAGGAACGCCAGAGCTAAGTTCTTGGAAGCAAGAATGGTAGGTAGCGCAAACATGCAGACTGCGGCAGCAGCTGCGTTCAGCATATAAGCCCTGTCTCTACCAATAATATCAGAGTACTTACCAGTACCTACACGACCAAGAGCATTCAACAAACCTCCAGCAGATACGAGGATATATCCAGACGCCAGCAATGGTTTGATGAACTTCGCGGCGTGACCAATGATGAGAAGACCCGCCTGGGTGTTCAAGCAGAAAAGCGCGACCAAAGCATAGAACTGCCAGGTCTTGACCATCTCGCCAGCACTCCAATCCTGGATAGTGGAAGTGGATGTTTTTGCCTGCTTCTCTACCCACTCTTTCGGCGGTTTAGGAGGCTCATAACCTGGTTCGGGCCATTTGAGCAACAGTCCGCAGAAAAAGATAACGATCAGGTATGCAATACCCAGTACCACGAACGAAGCAGACAGCGAGTAATTAACAATAATATACTTGATCAACGGCGCGACATAGAACGCGGCACCTCCGTAACCGGCCACTGTTAGACCTAAAGTAAGACCTCTCTGGTGAGGGCCAACCCATTTACCGGTTGCCGGAACCGGTGCAGCATATGCAACACCCATGGCAATACCACCAAGCAACCCAAATCCCCATAGAATACCAGCATAGGACTTGGCTGTTCCGGCGATAATCATACCGATACCCATGGCAATAGCACCAATGGTGGCCGCAACCGTGGGACCGTATTTATCCTGAATCTTACCACCGGGGATCATGAGGAGAGCAAATATAAGAATACACAGGGACTTAGGATTGGAGGCTTGCTCGGCTGTAAGTGCATGAGCCCAGCCATGAGCCAACATATACTCTTTGTCAGTCAGATACTTGAGCCAAACAGACCATGCGTACAAACAACCCAGACAAAGGTTGATTGTTGTACCAGCAAAGATGGTTACCCAGGCTCGCCCAGGCAGCTTGTCTACCGGTTTGTTGTAGCCCTTTGCATACTTCCCAAAACCTATTGACATAGTCTTTCCTCCCTTCTTTTATGATGATCCAGCTTAATTCCCGGTATCCCTTAACCGAGAACCTCCCCTGTACCACATGCCATCTCGCTCTCGAGACTCCATAACTCCTTCTCGCCGATTCCTCTGGAATTGGCACTTCGAAGGGGCAAAGCCTAAATAATAAAAGACTGTCAACTCATAAAAATAGACATATTATGCCAGTAGAAGCTCGAAGTTCCCATGTCACTGCAAAACTCGGGGAATATGTCCTCTTCCGGGATTCACACCGGTACGAGGTCGCTCCATTACAGAACAACCAACCCTTAATGGATTCCCTATCACCTCCTTTCACTAGGACTTAGCAGTCACACACCTTCCCTCTTCACCACCACGGTGACTCGAAGTACATCCACTCATGTAGAGAATCTCTGAATACCGACAAACAGCTTACCATCAGACAGGATCCGATCTGAAGTCTCCAAAAATAATCAGGTTGGTGAAGAACCTTCATGGCAATCACTATTCACTGGTTGTCCAATGCTAGAGATTTAACCATGAAGATTCGGTCCAATTCCTCCAGTGCAATCAACGAGCTATTTTCTAACCATTTCTAGAACTTGTAGCACCAGCTGCAAAAGAGTAAGGGAAGGTCAATTCCGAATTGTATCCCACATGAGTTGCCTCAACGCCGAGCAAGATCAGCTAGGATTTCAATAGGTCGCAAAGGAAGATGAGTACGAAGATTCATTGGTGCACAGCTTCTGCTGTCGCATCAATACAATTCCTCCCAAAACAGTTATTGTTTATCTATCATATTGCAAATAGGGAAGCAATAGAAAAATAACAATAACACATAATTCTTCTATGTTAATCGGTGAATTTAAAGGAAATTAAATTCCTGATTATGTCTCATTACCAGGTAATATCCAGATGCTCTATCCCGGGTTCGAGGAAAAATTTGCTCTCTTCAACCTTCTTTTTTAACCTAGAAAAGGTGATGAAGTATCTTTGAGAATCTTCGAAAAATTTTAGTCCCTTAACCGCCTGTAAGGTCACTGTCTGGTCAATAGCAAAGGAGTAGACTACCGAAAGATCTTTCCCCACTGCAATCAGATCAACAGATGTGTCTCTGAATTTCGGATGAGAATAGTTCGGCACGGGTTGTAGTCCTTCGGACGTACAGATCTGATACAATACGCACTGGATAATCCCCTTTACCACACGATCCGCCCTGAATTCTCTAGGAATACGCCTTACTTCCTTTTCAATAACTTTCTTCAAATATTCTTTATCCATAGTTAACCCCAATACGCCACGAATTCATCCTTGTTCACACCAAGTGAACCAGCCACAGGGTTACACTTGGCTTTCAACAAAAACAAAATATTTTTATCAAGAGCCAGATGGCTCATTGTTTCATAATGTCCCATTCCTTTTCCAACAATAAGCGTCGCTTCATCGAAGAGTTTCTTAAACTCGTCAGAAACTTTATTTAAATCAAGGCCTACAACACTTGAACCATGAGACACAATGGGTACCCTGCTCTGCTCATATCCTGCCCATTTTACGTCATCAATGGTCAGGTCATTCTGAGCAGGCCCTCCCTTGACTACGTAAAAAGGCTTGCAACCCATCTCCAGCAGGTATTCAAGGACCGGCATGTCAAAGTAGATTTCTCCAGCATTATCAGCCAGCAAAAGAATTATTCCCTTATTTTTACTGATTAACTCTTCTACTTTGTCAAGGTCGTCTATACTGAACTGCAAACCCGTCTCTCCGTCCTTTTTTAATTCCTCAGGATCACGAAAAAAATCAAGAGCATTCCCAAGGGCAGAAAACGAAAAAAGAGAGCGGAGATTATTCTCGAAACGGGGCCTGAGCCATTCCGCCAGAGACTTAGCAACCTTGATTTCTTCCCTTTTTAGCTCCAGGAAAGGATCGGGATTTCCGGTAATTTCTCTGATCTTTTCCTGAAACCGGGTAGCAATAAAAGCAGGAATTGCTCCAGGTTTAAAATTTTTCCTTAAAATCAAAAAAGCTTCATCACGAGCTTTTTCTTCCACATCCTTCGATTGAGCTGCCAGCTTAACAGTTTTGTCAATCAATTTGGAAAGGCACTCCCAGCATTCACCCTGAACACCCCTGAAAACCATTTTCCCATCCCTTTGCATGACTCGCAATCCAACGTCCCGAAAAATAGCCTGCAATAAACACTTTGAATCAAAATCGAGATTAAGATATAGTGATACAGATACTTGTGCAAAACTCATGAATCTGTGCACTTTTATCATTCTTTTTTTATGTTCGCAAGCTTACTCGGAAATATATTCGAAGCCCGGATAAAAACAGAATATTATGGCTGAAATAATTGACATACATGGAAAGAACAAAC
>QMLL01000176.1 GCA_003646715.1 Deltaproteobacteria bacterium | reverse complement strand
GGAGAACCAGGAACGGGCCATGGTTTGAGCTTTGTAAAAAAAGTTGTCCAAATTCATGGGGGAATTACTGGTTATGAACCCACGCCTCACGGGAACAACTTTTACTTTATCTTGCCTGTTGAAGAGTAGTAACTAGCCTTATGAAAGAACCTCTTCTTAAAATAAACAACCTGAAAACGTATTTTTTTACAAACGAGGGCATAGCAAAAGCTGTTGATGGAATAAATCTTCGGGTCGCTCGAGGAGAGACTCTCGGAATTGTCGGTGAATCGGGGTGTGGCAAAAGTGTAACAGCTCTATCAATTATGAGGCTAGTTCCTCAACCGCCAGGCAAAATCGTAGAGGGTGAGATATACTTTGATTCTAAAAATATACTTTCCCTTGCCGAAGAGGAAATGAGGGAGATAAGGGGAAAAAAGATATCCATGATATTCCAGGATCCCATGAGTTCCCTCAATCCTGTTTTCAGAGTAATAGATCAAATAAGTGAAGCTATCTATTCCCACGAAGAAGTTAGTAAGAAAGAGGCGGAGGAAAGGTCTATTGAAATTCTGGACAAAGTAGGGTTCCCGGACCCGGCCAACAGGGCGCGCCAGTATCCTCATCAGCTGAGCGGAGGCCTGAGACAGCGAGTAATGATAGCCATGGCACTAGCATGTGGGCCGGATCTGTTGATTGCAGATGAACCCACTACAGCACTTGATGTAACCATTCAAGCACAGATTCTGGACCTTTTGCTCGAAATCCAGGAAAAACAGAACATCAGCATGCTTTTTGTTTCCCACGACCTTGGGGTTATAGCTTCCATTTGCCAGGAAGTAGCAGTGTTGTATGCCGGTCACGTTGTTGAAAAGGTTTCGGTTAAAACTCTCTTCGAGAGTCCTTTGCACCCTTATACTCAGGGGCTTCTGGCTTCGATGCCTCATAGGGCAGAAACCTCGAAAAACAGAAAATTGTTTACAATTCCCGGAACCGTTCCAAGTCCTACTATGTGGCCTGCTGGCTGTCGCTTTCACAACAGGTGTAAATTTGCCCACGAGATTTGTCATAAAAAAGAGCCCCCTGAAATAAGAACCGACGATGGACACATGGTTAAATGCTGGCTTTACTCGAGAGATGGACATGAATAATTCCAACGGTCATGACCTGTTAAAAGTTAAGAATCTGAGTAAGCATTATCCACTTCATACCGGAGTTTTCAAAAAAAGCGAAATTTATATACTGGCTGTCGACGACGTGACCTTCACACTAGCCAGAGGAGAAACCTTTGGACTGGTGGGAGAAAGTGGGTGTGGGAAATCGACCCTGGGAAGGTTAATTGCCGGTCTTGAACCACCAACAGCAGGAGAGGTCTTGCTGGAAGGTGAAAATATTTTTGTAGCTCAAAGGTCGGGAAAAAAATTGGAACTTGCAAGAAACACTCAAATTATATTCCAGGATCCCTACGCTTCCTTAAATCCACGTCAAACTGTAGGATCCATAATTGGAGAAGGCCTTGAAATACACCGCGTGGGAACTCCAGCAGACAGAAAAGAAAAAATTATTGGATTGATGAAAAGCGTAGGGCTTCATGAAGAGCACTTCAACAGGTATCCTCATGAATTTAGCGGGGGACAGCGGCAAAGAATCGGGATTGCCAGAGCGCTGGCTCTAGAACCGAAACTGATTATCTGTGATGAACCCTTATCGTCCCTTGACGTATCAATCCAGGCGCAGGTGATAAACCTTCTGCTTGAAATCCAAGAACAATATAGCCTGACATATTTGTTTATCTCACACGATTTAAATGTTGTTCGCCATATGTGCGATAGAATAGCGGTAATGTATGTAGGAAAGCTGGTGGAAATGGGAACCAAGACCGAAGTTTATGAATCTCCGGCTCATCCGTATACAAAAGCATTACTGGCATCGGTTCCCAGATTGGAACCTGGATCTTTCCAGAGAGGCAAGGCTCTAAAAGGAGACGTCCCCAATCCAGCTTCACCACCAAGCGGCTGTTATTTTCATCCCAGGTGCAAACATAGTATGCCTATTTGCCGAGAAGAAATGCCCGAACTCGCTCTGCTGGACGGAAACCATTATGTTAGGTGCTGGCTCTATGTGTAACCAGCGATCTACAAAGGTGCCCTGAGCAGGAGTAAACAGCCTACCATCGAAAATAGGACATTTCCGATCCAGGCAGCTATAAGAGGGGGTAGCACACCTGTTTCTCCCAGTGAGATTGAAAACTGAAAAATAACCAGATAGACGAAGGCCAGAGCCGTGGCTAAAGCCACCCCCAGCGGAATGCTCGAATGCTGCCCGAGCAAAAACGCAATTGAAATCCCCAGCAAGCCCAATATGATTCCCGTGGCAGGAAAGGAGATCTTTGCATGTAACTTGAGCCTGTAATAGGTGGTATCATAGCCTTCTTTTTCCAGTCTGTTTACGTAATTGTAAAGCTCCAGATACGTCATTTCGTCTGGCAGCCTCTCTACTGTTTCAAAACTTACCGGGTTAACCTCTATGGGCAATATGCGAGCATTAAACGTTGTTATTACCCAATTGTTTTCGCTATTTTTCCATTGATCAAGGCCCTTGACAAATATCCAGTCCTCTCCAGACCACCTTGCTTCCCTTGCATCTAAACGCCGGATAAGATCAAACTCGGAATCAAAAACAAATAGAGTGACCTTTTTAAGCAGGTTATTTCGCTTATCAAAATAATCCGCATTCAAAATGACATTCTCGCTCCGACACCATATTCTACCCTGAGCGACTGCAGCAGACTGCCCACCCTTTTTGCTTTTTTTCTGCCAGATCGTATTGGCTTTTTTCATACAAAACGGCACCAGAGTTTGATTGAAAAAGAAATCCACGCCGCTTAATATCAAAGCTACGGTCAGAATGGGAAATATGCATCTCAAGAGATTTATTCCACTTGCTTTAAGTGCCACTATTTCATTGTTTTTTCCCAGTATTCCTAGACTTATAATGGCAGCAATCAATATACCCATCGGAATACCTTCGACCACAATTATTGGAATTCGACAGAGAAAGTATAAGAAGATATTGAAGGCTTTGACATGTGCTTCGACCAGGTTGTCTATTTTCTCGAAAAGGTCAATAACAACATAAATCGTGACAAAACCACCCAGAGCAAGATAGAAAACGTGGAGGAACGATTTAGTCAAATACTTCCAGAGAATCTTCATATTTCTCTGTCCTTATCCCTGTCGTTATTTTTTTGGCTCGACCTGGACCTGAGTAGGAAAGGTATCTCTATCAGACTCCTATCCCTGGTAATCTGTATCCAGAAAAATGATGCTATGACAGCGAAGACCAAGTTAGGGAACCATAACCCCACAACAGGAGGCAACGCCCCCACTTCGCTTAGATTCTGTCCAGCTGTCAACATTATGTAATAAATCAGGAAAACGGCCAGTCCACTTGCAAGCCCAGGTACTCGAGTATCCTCACGCACTTTCATACCCAGGGGGGCAGCGATAAGCCCAAGCACAAGGCAAGATACGGGGAATGCTACGCGTTTATGAAAAATAAGACGGTATTTTATATAGTTACGGTCACCGGGCTTCATGTTTTTCATGGTCACAAAAAGTTCTTTTGTGGGCAATTCTTTCGCCTTCCTGCGGATTGTTCCCCTCTCTTTCCCACCAGGGCTCAAAACAAGCTCGTAATTCTCAAAATTTATATTCTGTGCAGTATCCATGGACTCATTGATTCTCGCAATAACCCCAGTTTTGAGACGCAGAACAAAACCATTTCCACCTTTCAGTGGTGATAGTTCCCCGGTTTTGGCAAAAATCGTACATCTGGCTTCAGGTCTTCTGTTATCCTGAATCAGGACCTTTTTAAGCATTTTCGTCTCCGGATCGATGTGATTTACGTAAAACAAGAGACCCGGAAACTGATCCACGAAAACTCTTTCTTTTAATAGCAACCTACCACTGCTTTCTATCATTTCATAAAGGGATTGTCTCATTCTGAAATTGGAATTCGGGAGAACAAAAAGAGAAAGACATGTTGTCATCAAATAGGCTAAAACAGAGATCAGTAGAACCGGGCCAATCATTTGGTTACAACCCAGTCCGGACGCCTTCAGTGCGATAATCTCTCTGTCATTGGCCATCCTGAGAAAAGCAAGGTGGATACCCAGCAAAGTTGCCATGGGTATTGCGTAGATGAGAAAGTATGGAAGAGCAAAGTAAACTATCCTGGAAAATGATCTTAGGGTTACTCCTCCAGAAAAAATAATATCTGACAGCTTCATAACCTTTCCGAGCAGGAGCACGAGTACAAGTACTACAAGGCTCACAAGAAGAGGAGACAGTATTTCTTTCAAAAAATATTTCCAAAGGATTTTTCCCATATCAAATTTCAGGTTCTCTTTTATTGAATTGTTGCTTATACTTTATAGTAGTTCCTGCAGCAACTATTCAAAATTTACAATTGGCTAAAATCTGGTGGCAATTATAAACGGTGTTGCTGGATTAAAACAAGCATATACGACGAAGATAGCAAAGTTAAATTTATTAGAAAATTGTTGGTTTCAAGGGCTTGACTTTCAGGAAATTTGTTGTTAGTAAAGTAAGGCTTTGTTGGAAAGCAGTCGTTCTTTGAAAACTGGGTAGTAGCGGGCTTGATAGTTTTGTAGTGTAGGGATTAATTGGAGAGTTTGATCCTGGCTCAGAACGAACGCTGGCGGCGTGCCTAACACATGCAAGTCAACGAGAAATCATCTTCTATGAAGGTGAGAGTAAAGTGGCGCACGGGTGAGTAACGCGTGGGTAACCTGCCCCTGAATCTGGGATAATCCGCCGAAAGGCGGCCTAATACCGGATAATATCTC
>QMLL01000175.1 GCA_003646715.1 Deltaproteobacteria bacterium | reverse complement strand
TGGTAAGCTCTACAGGCGGTTTTCGAAACTTACCAAGAAACTCAATCCTTTGATCAGACGATTGAACAAGGAAGGATTCCCCTGTTCTCCTCTTTCATTCTGGCCTGCTTTGACAATTTACCTTTGGGCATCAGGTGAATCGTGGGATGAAACGCGTCTGGAATGTGGTATTGACGAAGGTGATCTTGCGATGCTTATCTTTAGAACCGCCGATAACCTCAGGCAATTGACTGCCTTGGCCGATACACATCCTGAGCTGGCAAATTGTGCCGAAGAAGCCATAAATTTGCTTCTCAGGGAACCGATTAGTTATGATCAATAGATTAAGGATAAAAGCACAAAAGGGGGTATTATCAGTATTAAGGGATACTCGAAGATAACACGTTATTGCGTATGGATCGTTGCATTGGCAGTTTTGCTAATGGCGTGCGAAGTCAAAGCGGGAGAGAAAAAACCTCCCGATCTTGATCTAAGCATTACCCTATCTTCATGGCCGGATTATGTAGTTCCCGGAGAACCTCTCCGCGATAAGATAAAGGTCGTTGCAACCAATACCGGCAAGAAGACCGTTGAGGTCACAGTAGAACTTATACTGAGTCGTAAAAAAGACTACGTTTGTCCCGTGCCATTCGCCATCTATTGCCCCACTTACAAAGACTACGTCCTTCTAAAAGGTGGCAGGATGCTATTGAAGCTCCCGCCGGGTTCAAAAGAAGTTGTTTTTAAGGGTTCCAACGCAACTCCTCCCGACACAAAAGAAGGAATTTACTATATTGGCGCAGTAATAGATGCCGGAAACATGGTTCCGGAAACAAACGAGAAAAACAATGCGTGTTTCAGGAAGGTTTTTGTAACCAAAAGCATCCCCAGGGACAGGAAACCTGATCTGGTCATAACCTCTGCGGACGTTGTGGTAACTCCCAACTTTTCACCGGGTGTTCCAGTAATGATGTTCATGGTTACCGTTGAAAATAAGGGAACTGGAATTTACAGATCTTCACCAAACCCGGCGATATTAAAAGTAATGGACCGCGATGTTAAATGGGGAATCAGTTTACCGGTTCCTACCTTGATGCCCGGGGAATCTGTGGAAATAGCGGCACCTCTTATGGAGAATAAAGAAAATCCGGCGTACGCGCAACGAGGCAAGGTGCATTATTTTGATATTACCATTGATTCCGGAAACATAGCTGAGAAAGACAAGACTAATAATAGCTACGGGCCATTGGAAACAAAAATACCTGAATTGAAAACAAAAGAAAAAACGCCAAGTGAGCTACCGGATCTAGTAGTTAAAGACATCGTCTTTGTGAAAAAATGTGTCGTCGGTGTGATCTTACAAAATACGGGCAAGGGCCCTGTTCCGGATGAAGTCTGGGAAACCATGGATGGCGAGAAGGCAAAGGTAACTCTTTATTTGTTCGATAAGAAATGGTCCGAGAAATCAATTGCCGAAATTGATCCCGAAAGAAAGCTGCAGAAACCTGGAAGCAAACTTGTGTATTTGCCGGGACTTACAATTAGGGTAAAAGGCAGAATCAAGATAGTTGTTGATCCCTTAAATTTTGTGAAAGAAAGCGACGAAAAAAACAATTCCAAAGAAGTGACGCTCTATTGCAAGAGGAAACCTGACCTTTATGTTTCCAGAATTAAAGTTATCCCGGGAAAGGCCAAGATTGGTGAAAATGTGGAGATAAAAGTCGTGGTGAAAAACGGAGGGAAAGTTCCGGCAAGAGCCACCAACGTTGCAATATTTGTTGGCAACGAGAAGATACCCAAGACCTACCCACTGCCGAAGCTAGGCCCCGGTGGATCTGCAACAGTGATTAGAACCGCCAATTTCATGAGAGCCGAAAAGAAAAGAGTAATTGCTGTGGTGGATTACGGGAATAAAGTAAATGAAGGTAACGAGAAAAATAACAGGAAAGTTGTATACTTTGTGGTGTACCAATAAAAAATAGATTACTCCAGAGTGATTCTGGTATGTATAAAAAAGAACCAGGAGGGTCTTGTGGAAAGAAAAATTTTAAAAAATAAACCTCTGGTGGAGGCTATATTCGAACTAAGATGGCAATTGCAAGAACCAAACCCTGGGATGAAATTAGACCCGCATTATAAGATCTTGATTGGAAGAGTGTATGATAGGGTTAAAGAAGAGTACCCTTTTCATGAACAGCTACCTACTGCTACTATGCCAGATGAAATAGCTGGGTATGTAGTTCAGCACAGATTCAGGAAGCAAAAAAACGAATGGCCACTTATTCAAATAGGTCCAGGCATAATTACGCTAAATGATACAGAAAGTTATGTATGGGAAGATTTCGAGAGAAGAATAATCCATTTATTGGATGTCCTTTTTGATGCCTATCCAGATGCAGAAAACAATTTAAACATAAATTGGTTATTATTGCGTTATATAGACGCTGTAGATTTTTGTTATGAGGAAGATGACATATTTGCATTTATAAAGGATAAATTAAAACTTAACATTATATTGTATGAAAAACTTTTCGAGAAAACAGGGGTGAAAAATATTCCGTTAGGTTTTGATTTAAAATTTTCTTTCCCTGCAACAAAACCTAAAGGATCTGTACATTTAAGGGTTTTACGCGGTAAAAGAGAAGGCAGGGATGCTTTAATATGGGAAACTCATGTTCAGTCAGTTGGGGACGAAGTACCAGAAGATAAGATCAGAATTCGCAGTTGGATCGACAATGCTCACACACTAACTGATGACTGGTTTTTTAAGATGATAGAAGGAGATTTATTGAGGAGGTTTGAGTAATGTACAGCATACAAAAAAGTACCAGTAGCAATGAAGGCTATCTCCCCATTTTCTATAGTAGCCCAAGTACACGTTTGGATGAAATTGATTATACAAGTTTACCGGCTTTTGCCTCGCAGTCTGAATCAGTATGTTCGTTTCTATATAGAAATTTAATTAATTGGATTAATACTGATTGGTCTTCTATTTGGCCACTTTTTGAAGTTAAAAGTGATAGTTCTTTGCTAGATGAGTTTTTTATAGATACCTTTCTAAGTGATTTAATAGAGTATGATGTTTTAGTATTTGCAGAACCAAGATCCAGGAAAAAAATAAGATTTAATGTTAGGAGCGTTAGAAAAGGAACGCCATGTATTGTTGAACCAGAGGGGTTCTAAAAAAATGGAGAATTATCCCTGGTATAAATTAGTAGATAACCACGAAAAATTGATGCAAGGAGATTTTATAAATAATTGTCCTATAGTTGTTCCGCCGTCTGAAATAACGGATAAGCCAGAAACTGAGATCATTGAATACGATGTAATTATTATGAGTCAATCATGTGATTTGGTTCAAGAGAAACTTGAACTGGTTTTAGTGTGTCCTGTTTTTTTATTAAGAGAATTTGAAGAAAAGAGTGATTTTTTTAAAAGCACAAAAGGGAAAGAAGCGCTAAGGCAGGGAAATGTTCCAGGATATCATTTATTAAATAAGTGTAGGATAGAAGATTTCGAAAGGGATTTTCTAGTAGTGGATTTCCGTAGTGTTTATAGTGTTCCTTTTGTTTTTCTTAAAGAATACTGTCAAAAAATTCATAAACGGCTTCGTCTGTTACCGCCATATAGGGAGCATCTATCGCAAGCATTTGCAAGATTTTTTATGAGAGTCGGATTACCAGTTGACATACCAAGGTTTAAAAAGAAGTAAATATATGACAAATCGCTTTACCTGCCGCTATTCCGCTGGCGCTTAATAGCGGCAGGTGCGCTTGGTCAATATCCCGTTTGTATCGATTCTAATCTTCTAACAGATTTTGAGCGAAAAAACAAATTAAATAAAAAAAGTGGGGCAATCTTTACTAGTATGTGGCTGAAATTTTCTTGACTTTTTGACTAGTTGTAGCTAAATTCGTTCTAACAGCTCGGTTTTTAATGATTTTTCTAGGTCGAGATCCTTTTGTGTTGTAATTACCATCGTTTATCAGGGCAATGATTCCTCGCTCAGCGAAGTGTCATTAGTTTTGATCTTTCCTAATCAGTTCTGGAGAAAATCGGTGAGCACTTTACTAAAGACAGAAACAATACCATTTTATGGACAGGCAGGGTTGCATTTGTGCATGAGAACGCCTCCGAAGGGTGTTCCACTGGAGAATGTCCCTGACCCTTTCATCAGCGTATCAAGGATGGATCCAACGGGTCGGTGGCTTGTTGGTGTAATCAAGAGTGACCTGAATCAGGCACTGTTGCCTGTTTGTTTGCGTGTTTCGAGGGATACCGTTTCCGGTGAGGAGGAAGAAGGGATCACGAACGTTAAGATAGAGCGACTGTGGGGTCAGGAGCATCTGCTTTCAAGAAATATTGCTGACTATGGGCGTTCTGTATACCGGTTTTCGTCTTTTGTGAGTGGAACGGGGAAAATCAAGAAAAATTTTCCACTGTTGTTCTGTAAAAGGAAGAGAATTTTCTTTTCACCTGTCTGTTCTTACTGCGGTAGAAAACTAACCGAATGCAGGGAAGACGATCTTCTTGCCCAGGTTTCTCTCCAACCTTTTTCGGGCAGCATAAGACGTTACTTGTACTGTCCCGATTGTTCTCCGGAAGGAAGGTTTAAGCCGGCATTCTTCGCTAAAGAATTAACGGAAGCTGAAAGGAATAATCCGCTTGTTACTGACCGATTTGGTCTTATGGGTCTGTGGTCAAAGCTCGAACAGGGAACGGTTGATGGTCAAAATTTTCCGTGTGTGGTGTGCGATTCGTTTGAAAGGTGTTTTCCGAAAGAGCAAAAGATGGGAGACGCCGCAAAAGTCCTTTATCCTTTTTCCTTTTATAACTTTTTCGCTTCGTTGAGAACTTTCGCTCCATATAACCTGGAGCACGTGTCAGATCTTCTGGGTGGAATGCCACTGG
>QMLL01000174.1 GCA_003646715.1 Deltaproteobacteria bacterium | reverse complement strand
TCGGTTTCTCTTTTTCGAAGGTATCCCTCCAACACTCCTTTATCGTTTTTAGGAACTCCTTTAACAATGGCGAGATATACCTTATCAATTTTTCTCTCTCTCATCTCCTTCGATAAACGGCTTGCAGCCTTGGAAGTTCTTGCAATAAGTACTACACCCGCGACTGGACGATCCAGGCGATGAATAAGGCCTGCATATACATTTCCTGGTTTCTGATACTTAATTTTTACCCATTCTTTAACAATATCGATCAATGTATTCTGGCTTTGCGCTGGCCCCTGGGTTAACAAACCCGCGGGTTTGAAAACTGCCAGGAGATGATTGTCACAATAAAGTATGTTGATTAGGTTGATCGTTTCTTTAAGTGGAATTCTGGCTAGATGATCCCCGTTCCAGCGTTTATCTTCAAAATCTTTTTTCATGGTAACATTTATCTATTTTTTTGTTATGATTTTTGCTAATATAACTACAACAGAGAGCATAGAGGAAATTTCCTCTGGCAAATCTATCCTTCCCGGTTCGTGGATATCTGTTAAGGAAATCAAGCTACATTTAAAACAGGCTGTACTCGAGGCAAACCGGTTGGTTGGCCGAGTTATTTAAAGAATTAAAGATTTATTTGCGAAAAGGCATTCATTTCTTCTATTCTATGCATATAAAGTGGCACCGGAATGAGACCATGCAACGATAGATACCTCGTGTTGTCACGGATTTGTTTCCTATCTGCTGGCTATTTCTTAATTATACCAGCTAAAGACATTGTGTTGTAGCAGAATTCCATATCTAGAGGTGTATCCTGGGGAGGACGCTACAGTAGGGCTGTATATTCCCTGTAGTTTTATACACTCACTCGGGAGAAATCACGACTGGAATATTACTAGGGTTTTAACAGAATCTCGGGAGGTGATTTATGAAAAAAATGCTGATCTCTGCCAAGATGTTTCTTTTGGTCCTCGTAGTTTTATTTGGCAATACTCCTATACTTGCTTCATCAAACGTGTTGTTTATTCTTGACGGCTCTGGTTCCATGTGGGGCCAGCTAGATGGAACAGCTAAAATTGAGACTGCCAAGAAAGTGATGAGTTCACTTCTCAGTGATTTACCCAAAAATGTAAATGTAGGCCTTATGGCATACGGTCACCGTTCTGAGGGAGATTGCAAAGATGTCCAGCTTCTGGTTCCAATTGCCAGTAACAGTGCTGATAAGCTCACAAAACAAATAAACGCAATAAAGCCGAAGGGGAAAACACCGCTTGCGTATTCCCTTGAACAATCCTTGCCTATATTTGCTTCACTCAAAGGGCAAAATAATTACGTTGTATTGGTTTCAGATGGCAAGGAAACCTGTGGAGGTGATCCCTGTAAGGTGGCGAAAAAGCTGGCTCAAGCGGGGGTAAATTTGAAAGTCCACGTGGTTGGATTTGACGTATCTGGTGAAGAGAGGAAACAGCTTGAATGCATAGCAAAGGAGGGGAGAGGTAAATATTTCAACGCCAAAGATACAAAGGGATTCAAGGTTGCACTGGCTGAAGTGAAGAAAGAAGTGATAAAGGCTCCGCCAGCACCCAAAATAGAGACTTACTTTTTTGATGATTTTGATGGAAGCGAGTTAAAAGAACACTGGGAAGTGGTAAATCCAGACCAAGATAACTACATGGTTAGTGACGGTAAGTTGCTCATCATTGGAAAAAAAGGTCTCTTGTCGAAGGGAAATGTTTCCAATATGATGCTGCTTACTAAGCCTCTTCCTACCGGTGATTGGGTGGCCACAGTGAAGGGACGTGTAGTGTTTCAGAGTGAGAATACGCCTGTTTTTTTGGCTCTTTTTGAGGATAAAACCAAGTATCTGGCGGGTTCATTCTTCGCCGTGTGGGACGGATGGAATACGTGGAAGAAGCCGATCTGGGCAATTAAATGGTTAAAGGGAAAAGAAACCAGATTGGAAGGTGAATTTCCAAGAAAATGGTTCATTTCTGAGGATAAGGCGGACTTCTATCTGAGGATGAAAAAGAAAGGTTACAAATATGTGGTATCGTGGAGTACCAATGGGAAGAAATGGAAAGATGTCGGACAACTAACCATGCTTAAAATCTTCGGTCGTTTAGCAATAGGTACAAACATCACCAGTTCAAAGGTAAAGGGAGAAACTCCTGTGGAATTTGATTGGGTTAAAGTGGAAGTCATGAAGTGATAGGTTTGGCTGAAGTTATTGGAAACATGGTTGGTAATTGTAAGCGTGTCTGGTCTCATAACGTTCATTCGGGGGCGTCTTTCTCAATATTATCCTAAATATGTGGTCGCCAGGACAAACCAGAGTGTGACGCCAGGGTTTCCTGATATTCCTAATTTAATTATCTGGTCTGTATTTCGTACCGGTAACAATGAGAAGAACATCCCCGGTATTGAAGCAGTAGAAAAGTCTTTGTGCTTCTTAGTACTTGTGTGCACTTCTATAGATTCTGTGCACTTAAAGGCCTGTTAGGAGAACAAGGATGGACTAATTCGATACATAGAAACCCGTCTGTAGAATCCGCATAAAAGGCATCTACTGCAGAGGCCAGAATTTTAGCATTTCTTGAGGGATCAAAAAAGATTTTGGGCGGGGAATAAAATGCGAAGCATAATTTTTATACACCGCACTCATTCCATGAAGAATCACACAGTAGTAAACCGGTCAATGCGTCATCTTTTCGTTATTGTATTTTTCCTGGTAGTATCTCTTATATGCATAAGTGGTGCGGGGGCAGACTCTGGTTCTAATGAAACCAGGTTACTTTTTGAGAATTTTTGTGCTCAACTTGGTTCCGTTCGTATTAAGAGTTTTGGAGATCCTATCCAGCAGGCTATCTGGGATGAAACTTCACGGTATTTGTTTTCCAGGTTCGGATATCGCAAGGTCGGAGAAGTTATTATTCCCTCGGGTTCGAAACTGGAAGATGTCCTGACCTGGAATATAACCACGCTACAGGGGAAGCATAAGAGAAAAATCAGTGTTACATGGGAATGGAAAGAAGGAAAGTTAAAAATAATTATTATTGGAAATGCGTCTGGGAGGGCTTTAGGTGAGGCTAAGGTAGAGGTTGGAAAGTATGTAGAAACTATTGAAGTTGATGTGGTTGAAACTCAAAGTACGAAAGGGGTACAGGCCTTTAAAACGGTTCTTTCAAAAGAGGTACTGGAAAGACCGGGGAAGTTGTCAATTAGAGTGGCAGGACGTGGAGATAGGAAACCGACGGTCGAACCAGGAAAAGTTGAAAAGCACTCTGGTAAGAACATTAAGAAAGTTAAGGCTTCCAATTACGCACTTCGTCTGTTTAAGGGATTTTGTTCTGAAGTAAACACTCTTCGACCTTCAATCAGGGATAAGGTGCACCGTGCAATATGGGAAGATACTTCTCGTTACCTGGCACAGAGCAATCCCGGAGAAGTGTCATCAGTGGTTAAACTTCCCGCATCGGCAGAGCTGGAAGGGGAACCTAAATGGAGTACCAAATCTCTGCTGGGAAAACATGAGAGAGAGCTTTTTATTACCTGGGACAGAGAAAAAGGGAAGCTTTATGTGGATATTTCAGGAGATGCTGCTGGAGAACAACTGGGCAGTGATAAGGTCCCTGTGGGTGAATATCAAGAGGATATTGAAATCGATGTATGTGAAGAAAGCGATGAAGAAGGCAACATAAACCTGGTTCTGGGAAAAACCAAGCAACAATTAGACGCGGAAGATGTTGACACCGAGAATGTTACGGTCTTTGATTTGAAAGAAAGCCCTGAAGAAATCGCCGAAAAAACTCCCGGCCTTTACATACCGAGCGGGAGGCAATCGTCTTCCGTGGGAATATTTGCCAGAGAATGCGATGATAAAGGTTTTTTGACCAGAAATAATCAGGTTGACTTAAATGGAACGTGGGAAAGCAACAAAGGCAAGTGGATAATCTCGCATACTCCGCTTCGATGTAAAAATCCTCAGGCAAAGATATCATTGATTAAGGTGGATGAAAGAGGTCACAGGACACATTTTGATGGCGTTATTGAAGACTGGCGAATTATTGCTAAACACATTGTGGACGACCCTGAGGACATGACAACTCCCAAACCGTATAAAATTCGTAAAATGCTGGCTGACGCAAAGAAGTACCCGTACAATATCAACTTAAAGATTAGACATAGCAAGGACAATGGAATCGTTCTGGACGGAGTATGGAAAGGCTTGCTGGTGAGGTGGAGCCCTGAATTCATGACCATAAACTGGGTAGGCCCCGGTTACCAGAATCCCCTTACTCTTGTTAGGGAGGAGAATGAAAACGAATATCGAATAGTCAAAATAAAGATAGATGACTCTGGATGGAGAAAAAAGCTTGGTTCGTTGAAGGCAAGAATTTCAAATCTAGAGGATGAGTTAAGCCGCCAGGAAAAAGATCTGGCATACTACAGAAAAAGGCTTGAAGAAGCTTTAAAAAATGTTGAGGTAGCAAAAGATTCTCTTGAGGAAAAAGCCAAGGAAATGGCTACGATAGAAACCAGCATGACGAAGTTAAGGGACAGACTGTATGAAGAAGATCTATTGCCGGATAATCCTTCAAAACACCTTCTATCATTGCTGAAGTGGCGTGATTCCACTAGGCTGGATATAAAATTTGCTTCAGACAAGAAAAAAATTGCAGATTTGAAACGGCAATTAGCGGCGATAGAGAACTTGATTAAAGCTGAATACAGGAAAGCTGGGTTTGATCCTGAAAAAGAGCGCCCCCGTTTACAGGCAGAACTTGATCGCCTAGAGGAAAGATGGAAAAAGGTTATGGGGGAGTATTGGGAAATAAAGATAAAAAAACTTGATCATGCACAGCATGAGGCCAAGTTTGCTTCGAAGAAGTGCAGGAAACTCTTAAAAAGAATC
>QMLL01000173.1 GCA_003646715.1 Deltaproteobacteria bacterium | reverse complement strand
TGGAGCAGAGAGAACTACAATTCCTGAGGAACTACCTGCCACAACCAATATGGATCTTCAACGCGAGCTTAATCAGGGAGAAAATATCGAATATGACCCACGAAACAGCGAAGATAATGCAGCATTGGACATATACAAGCTTTTTGGACTCGATACCCCGACAGGGTATATGGCAATGAGAGCACTTGAACTGGCAAAACAACTGAGGTGGGACATACCAGAGATTTCAAAGTTCCTTGATCAATCCATAGACTTCGTAAGACAGGTCTTTATTACCGCCCTTGCTTTACAGGTCTGCCCAAACGGTACGAGAGCAATCACAAAAGATAAAGCTGCTTCCACCTTAAATCTCCGATACGACATAGTAGATGCCATAGCAAAAGCCCTACATGCCGAGGCAATGCTCGCTCCCGAAGGCGAAGGCATGCCAGAATGGGTAAGAGCTAATCTCTCAGAGTCAGACCTCGAATTAGTCGCTACTATCGCTTCTGCATCCGGGAAAAGCGTCATTCCGGACGATATCCAATACGTGCTCGTCGGTAAGACACCACCACGACAACGTACCAACTACTACAACGACGTTACACCGGAGCTGGCTAGAAGGATGGAAACCGACATGCAGAATGTAAACGTCGTTCTTCGCGAATACAGGGATATGCTCAAAACAGGACTATTGAGAGAAAAGGCTTTGAGTTTCTTTATCAAGGTCTTCAACAAAGCACGGTCTACCGTGAATGAAGTCGATGACGCTTTGTTAAGCTGTAAAAAAAGAGGTTATCTCTAAGCATTGGGAGAAAAAGGGGAGGGTGTGTAAAATCATGGAACACGTATCGGATGAAGTTATCAGGTTGGACCGCTATCAGGCAGTAGTCGATGTCATGATAAGACGAGAATTTCCAGACATAACAGAAGACTTGATTCCCCAAGTGAAAGCCCGCTGCCATTCCGCTATTGCAGCGGGGCTTAAGAATTGGAGAAAGTTTAAAAGCCACGCAAACGCATGGGTTTATACTACCCTCATTTACACAATCAAAGATATTCGAAAGAACCTCCGAGAAGGGACTTTCACATTCTCGTCCACTACACTTGACACACTTGCCGGGGTTGTATACAGGAAGGACAGCATGGACTACCTTGAGTAGTATAGCCTGACATTGACCCATCCAATGGGTCAATGTCTCACCATTTCAACTACCTCACCCATCAAGTGAGAGCTTACGTCACGGAGAAGATCCGGATTTACACTTGGCCTGACTTTCAGCCAGGTCTTTCTCCCCCTGAGCCTCCTCACGGTTTTCACGGTAACCCAGGGGGCCAGCATCTTCAGAATAGCCCCGGGGAAACCCGGAACTCCCCGCGAAAGATACACGTCTACTGCACTCCCTCGACGTACCACCTTGAGCACGTAGAAGAGCATCAGCTTTCCTTCCCGGTATGACGAGACCTCAAGTGGTGTCCACTCGGGCTTGAGCATGATCCCGTTAGTATCATCTCCGAGATCTACTTCAATCCGATCCTTGGACTTTTCCCGAATTACACCTTCGACAGCTTTCCTCACCTGTTTTCGCCACTTCTTTTCCAGCTCGTCTGCCTCAACTTCCCGGAGTATCCCGCTAAACAGTTCGAGCGTCCGATCTACGAAGTCGCGTCGGAACATGTCAAACGTGAACTCAGCGGGGACGACATCGTGGCGAACCGGCGCAGACGTGAAGAGCTCTGCTTCTTCTACGTCCATGTCACCACCGACGTAAAAGGCTGGAATCACCGTTCGTGCATCCAGGTCTACCTCACAATCCCGCACACCGAAAAACTCGCATACGGCTTGCGCGACACTACATTCGAGACAGTACCTCACGGTGCTATAAGGAAGGCTGGTTTCTGATGCTATTTTGGTGAGTGCCTCAGTTGTAAGATCCGACATATACCTCCACTAAGAGTTAGTTCCACGTTCACAAAAAAAACAGCAAGCTCTCTATATATCTTTATAGAGACATCGTCAAAAATTATTCAAGGAGGATGATATGTCACAAGAGCAACCCAGCAGATGGGAAATTCTTGCAAGAGAGCGTAATGCAAGGGTCGTCCTTTGCCATACACCTGACACGTTCGTGTTAATTGACATCGCACGAATGGCAGACAGGGGAATAAGAGCCTTGAGGAACAGGCTCTTGATTTCCTTGAGTCCAGATGACGTACTACCTTTGCTGGAGAAGTACAATGAGGCCGCCATCAATTTGAATCGAGCGGTGGAGGCTATTTGCCAGAAGGCTCAAATTCAGTATCGAACCCCCAGGGCCATCACCAGGATGATGGAAAGTAAAGGAAATGGCAATGGGGGATCAGTAGAGCAGCCAGAGCCGGAAGAACCGGACACTGCTCCGGAAGGTGAAAGCACGCTCCTTTAAAGAGAGCTTAGCTTAACAGTTTTTACCACAGACATTTCGTCTGTGTGTCGCCGATCTTTAGATCGGAAAGCGGACCCGTGAGACAACCATCACGGAGCCCGATAAAAGATAGGAAGAGCAGGGTTACCCAACCCCAGTCCCGGGTTGCGTAACAGCCAGATGTGGTTGTTGCTCTTCTGGTAATAGTTTACCAGGAGTAGGCACCTGCTGCTTCCGGTGGAGGGGACAGACCAGAAAATGACAGGTGAAGTATATTGCTTCACCGACGAAGTTATATAGACGCCCGGCTTATGCGGGATACTCCAGTGTTCTTACAGGCCGTCGGTATAGTTGCGGGTCTGTAAGTGATGTGAGTCATCAGTACCCTTTCCAGGGGCATGCAACACGGGGGTAGCCAGGCAATAAGACCGGGTTTTTTGTTTTTTAGGAGAAGATGAAAGGAGGTGAAGAGCGAAAAGAGACATTTATGACAACGATCGTAATTGTACTAGTAGCAATGGCCGTAGTCGGGGTGTGTTTGGAGACTACCAACCATCACCCGATGCAGATTAGAAGAGACCATAAAGAAGAAAGGAGGATACAGATGTTAAACAGAGCGACCTTAATAGGAAGATTAGGAGCAGACCCTGAAATCAGATATACCCAATCAGGCGAAGCAATTGCAAGGTTCAACCTTGCAACAAGTGAAAGGTGGAAGGATAAGGAGGGAAACACCCAGGAAAGCACTGAATGGCACAAGATAGTGGCTTGGGGACGGCTTGCGGAGATTTGTGGCGAGCATCTCGCCAAGGGGAAGCTCGTTTACATCGAGGGTCCCATTAAAACACGTAAATGGGACGACAAGGACGGGAACACCCACTATTCCACTGAGATCGTTGCTCGCAGCTTGCAGATCCTCGATAGAAAGAACAACGGATCCGAGACTACGCCAGAGCAAGAAGGTGACATTCCGTTCTAAAAGATAAGTAACGCACAAGAATGCTGAGAGGGGAGTCAGAGCACAAGCTCACTCCCTCTTTTTGTCTCTGAAGACAAAAATCGTATTTAAAGCAGAAGAAAGAGGAAGGAGAAAAAGATGGATTTAAGAAGTTTCGCAAAGGTCCTTGCTGAAAGGCAAGGAGGTGTTCAGCTAAGACCAGGACGATCCATAAGCAAAGAATTACCGGCTGAGGTTGTTAAAAACATTTTTGGAGACGTCCCTTCAGCCATAGCAGCTTATGGGGTGATCATAACACTCAGGCCTTTAGATAATGGAAATTACAAGATCACAGTTCGGATGGAAGAGGGATAAGGCTACTTTACCACGGTGAGTTTGGGTTTCTCTTTTTTGGGTTCCCATATGAGTTTAAGCCATCGTGGATCTGCTTTTCCGACTCGACGAAAAGCCTCATTCAGGAAATCTATTTCTTCCTGGGTGTGAGCGTCAGGGTCGTGTAGCCATAGCCCTTTCTTGTATCCACCTTCAATAACCTTCATAGACCCTCCTTTCGCTGATTTTTCAAGAATATTAGCGAAATTGAGGGCGTTGAGTCAAGGAGAAAGAAGAATAGACTCCGAGAAGTATTAGAGTACACCGTTGAAGTAGCGGTCAGGAGAAAAGGTAGGATAAGTGCCTACTTGATGCGTCTGAGCTCTGGTTTCTCTCTTTTGGGATGCCAGATAAGCTCTGCTGCTTCGGGGCGATCATTCTCAGCGATCTTGGCGAATAGATAGTTGAAGATCTCCAGGGTCTCATCGTCTATGTCAGGATCGTGCATCCACCTACCTTTTTCGTAGCCTCCTTTAATCAGTTTCATAGACCCTCCTTTCGCTGTTTTTCCAACAATATTAGCGAAATAGAGGGAAAGAAGTCAAGGAGACGAAAATGGAATTGAATGCAATTCTCTATCAAGGATTGGTTCAGTTAAACAGACAGTCTGACGGGGAACTTGGCGACAGGTCCACCTACGTCGGATCTTCAGACGTCGCCGATTGTCCGCGCAAAGTGGTTTTAGAAAAGCTGCAACAATCTCAACCAGATCTCTCGACTCTTATCAGGTATGCGAGAGGTCACCTGGTGGAAGAATTTCTCCTGGCTGGTTTGAAAGCCATGCCACAAGCACGGTTTTCATGGAAGTACCAGGTGGAGGTAGAGCACAAGTCCCAGCCCTTCAAGGCCCATGTGGACTTTCTTTTTGAGGCTGGGGACGTGATCGGTGTCCTTGAAGTCAAGTCCACATCAGGGATTCCGAGAGAGCCTTATGAAGGGTGGCTTGAACAGCTCCACTTCCAGATGGGGTTGGTAAAAGAGAGGAGTCCGGAGAAAAAAGTAAGAGGAGCCATCTTCGCCATGGACTTAGGCGAAGCCACGGTGAAAATATTCGAAGGCTTCGAATATAATTCCATGATCTATGAGAATTTGCTCCTCAAAGCCAAGCACATATGGGACTGGCTGAGTGACCCAACGCTACTGCCACGAACGTAAAAAGGACATCTTTGCGCCTGGTGTCGCTACAGGCTC
>QMLL01000172.1 GCA_003646715.1 Deltaproteobacteria bacterium | reverse complement strand
TATGTTATCCTTCCATTTGGTACGCTCCAATCGTCATATTTATGCTTGCGTCATCATATTTTGGAAAAGATACTTGGTTCGGTAACTTTCTAGCAACACATCCTTCCTTACAACTTAAAAAGATTCCCCAGTGGTACGGAATTCTTTTTTTGATTGCCTTCACATCTTGGGTACTCACTGTCTTTGTACAAACTTCGAAAGATTTCCATATAACAGCAACCAAAAGAATAGCTGAAAGAGCGTCAAATTTTCTGTTCAAGAAACCTGTTAAATACATTGTTGTTTTTCCTTCTGCCGTGATATTTCATTTCTCTTTTCTCATTTGGTTTGTTAGCGCTTTAGTATACCTTTCTAAGCATAGCTGGAAAGGGGATGTCTTATTTGATGGGAATTTCATCTCAGCGCATAACCTTCCATGGACATATATTCCGAAATGGTTAATGATAACTATTCCACTACCTTTTCAAATTGCTTTTGTCATAGGAATATTATTCATAATATTCAACAACAAACACCAAGAACAATACCAAAAATCAATATTTCTTCTATTACTATTTCAGATCTTTTTTCTCCCATTAATTGCGATCACAAGAGGCTCAACGCTTTACGATGCAATACGGCAATTTCTTTTCATATTACCAGGTGTTGCCGTTCTAGCGACCGTAGGAATTGTGCGTATCTACGACATCCTTAAAAAAAAGTTTTTGAAAGTTCTTTATGTGACAGTCTTACTGGCAGCATTTTCTGTTATTGCTTATGATATGGTACAACTCCACCCATATGAATATATCTATTTCAATAGGATCTCCGGAGGACTCCGTGCCAATGCCTCCAGATTTCAAACAGATTACTGGGGTCTAAGCCTGAATAAAACTGCAGAATGGCTAAATAAAAACTGTCCAACGGGTTCATCAGTAGTGGTAGCTAGTCCAAACGAATGCCTGGAACTTTTGCTGTCCAATAATATTAAACTATATAAAGCCAGATATCGAAAAAGAGGTGATTGGCCTCCGTTGGAAAATGGTGATAAATTTAAGAAGCCATTTTACTACGTAGCAATAAGAAAGTGGATACTACAATCAGCGTTTCCTGAATGCCCTACGGTGTTTAAAGAAGAGCGTATGGGAGTTCCACTATCTTTAGTAAAAAACTGTGTCACTAATTCCAAGGAAAAATAGAAAACGAAAGGCAGACAATGAAAAACACTAATCATACTAGGTACTTGCTCGTTTATTTGCTGTTATTGGCAGATGTCATCCTTATAATAAGTGCCATATCGATATCCATGTGGAAAGGTGAAGACATTTTAACTGCATTTGACGAAGGTCACTATATGACTTATTTGTCTGTACTCAAGATATTGATAGTATCTGCATTGTTCTTCATCTTGTATGTGATTAAAAGACGGAACAAAAGTTTTATAGATATTAGATCATTGGACCTGATATGGTTGATAATGGGGATCGCATTTATTTATCTAGCGCTAGATGAGCTTTTTATGGTTCACGAAACATTGGACTCTTATATACACAGTTCCTTCAAGTTAAACGAGACAGGTTTAACGGACAGGTTAGATGATTTTATTCTTATCGCCTATGCCGTATTTGGTATGATCATACTATATTTATACAGAAGTGAAATTCTCAAACACAGAAAAGCGCTACCTCTACTAATACTTGCATTTATCACCATTTTCGTAGGTGAATTCTTTGATCTGCTTACTAATAGAAACGATATCGCTATTGCTTTATTATCTCAGCAAACCACCATTGAATCAGAGAAGATATCCGGCATACCCTACATGAAATGCACTTTTGTAGCTAATTCCAACAATGTGAATAAATTTTGTGAAATTTCAGGCACTCTGGAGGAATCCTGTGAAATGATAACTAGCACGTTTTTGATATGCTTTGCATACTACTGTCTCATCGAAACAAAAAAACAAGAGAGAAGTAAGAAAGCCTTGACCTGACATAGTAAAGAAATCAGTAACTTGACGAACCTTTCCATATTTCTCTTATGCTATATATTTTTTTACCAGTTCCTTCGTAATATATACGTGCTAGAACTTCACCTAAAAGACCCAAAGAAATAAAGCTAAAGCTAATTACTATTAGAAGCACCATTAGGAGAGCTAGAGGACCATGCTCCACCATGATAGGTTTGCCAAAGTAAAATTTATCCACAAGCATATATATTCCAAGGCTAAAACCCGTGAGAAAACAAAAAAGGCCTAAGAGTCCAAAAAACTGTAAGGGGCGAGTTAAATAACTCAGGAGAAATTTAATTGTAATTAGGTCAAAAATCACGGTAGAAGTTCTTTTGAGTCCATATTTGCTCTCTCCATAAGGTCGTTCCGGGTATTGAACAGGAATTTCCGCGATCCGCGCTCCAAGATTTGCCGCTAATGCAGGAATAAACCTGTGCAGCTCGCCATATAGGTTTATCCTTTTTACAATATCCTTTCGATAAGCTTTTAAAGTACATCCAAAATCATGTATCTCCAATTTGCTCAATTTCCTCATTAGCCAGTTTGCAACATAAGAAGGAAGTCTCCTAAGCCAGAAGCTATCCTTCCGCGTCTTGCGCCACCCGGACACGATATCATATCCATCCTCTATCTTTTTTATAAACTTGGGTATTTCAAAAGGATCATTCTGCAAATCAGCATCCAGCGTTACTATAATCTCACCCTTTGCACAGTCAAATCCAGCTGCAAGAGCAGCAGTTTGACCGAAATTTTTTCGAAAAGTTATAAGAGTTACCGCCGGATCACCTTGAGCCAGCTTCTTAATTGTTTCACCACTCCCATCCGTACTTCCATCGTCAACAAAAATAATTTCGTAATTAACGCCAAGACCGTCTACCGCTTCTTTCAATCTCCTGTAAAGTTCAGGTATAGTTTCAACCTCGTTATATACTGGAAGAACAATAGTAAGATCCAATTTGCTATTTTTTCTGTCCGTCCTCAGTAGCATTTTCTCTTCTACATGCATGATCAATCAAATCCCTCGAATACTATGAATACCTACAACTCGCTCAGGTTAGAATAATTTATACTATCTATCTATTATTTCTTCACGTACATTCAAAAACTGCATCTTGTAAAGTCTCGAATATTCACCTCCAGCTTTCAATAATTGATCATGGCTACCAGCTTCGATGATCTTGCCACTGGATATGACAAAAATCTTACTGGCATTTATCACTGTGGATAAACGGTGGGCAATTATAATGGTTGTTCGTCCTTTCATCAGGTTAAAAAGGGATTTCTGAACTTCTTTCTCGGATTCGTTGTCAAGGGAAGAAGTCGCTTCATCAAGAATCAATATCGGCGCATCCTTTAGAAAAGCCCTGGCAATACAAATCCTCTGTTTCTGTCCCCCCGATAATGAAACACCTCTGTCTCCCACTACAGTATCAAAACCAGCAGGCAATTCCACTATAAAATCGTATGCGTACGCAGCCTTCGCAGCACTGATTATATCCTCCTCGGTCTTGTTGAAATTCCCGTAGGCAATATTATTCCAGATCGTATCATTAAAAAGGAAAGGATCCTGATTTACTAAGGCAATTCGGGAACGGAGAGAGTCTACAGTAAAGTTCCTTAGATCAACTCCATCAATCAGTATCTCTCCTTCCTGCAAATCGTAAAACCTCGGGATTAGACTGGCAAGCGTCGTCTTACCGCCACCGCTAACTCCTACCAGAGCAACGACATCGCCAGCAGGTATCGAAATATTAATATCTCGAAGAACAAGCCCTTCACCATAACTGAAACTCACATCTTTGAACTCAATTCCCTTTTTCACGTCCTTTAGCTCTACAGCCCCCGTTCGATTTGTGATATCTGGCTCCGTATCAAGTATTTCATAGATTCTGTTTGCGGCTGCCAGTCCGTTTTGAATAAGGTTATTAACTTTACTTAATCTTTTCATAGGCTTGTACAGCATGAAAAGCGCGGCCAAAAACGAAAAAAATGTTCCAGGCGTTGATTGTCCTTGAATTACCTGGTAACCACCATAACCAATGATGGTCGCGATGCCAAAGGCTCCCAACAATTCCATCAATGGCGACGACAACCCCTGCACAACAGAAATTCGCATGTTGTACTTGAATATTCTTTCGTTTTCCCTGTCAAACTTCTTAAGTTCGTATTCCTCGCTATTAAAGGCCTTAACAACCCTTATCCCACGCAAAAGCTCCTGAACAATGCTCGAAATATCCCCCATCGCCTGCTGGCACTTCTTGCTGTATCGTCTCATTTTCTTGCCCAGTTTATCAATCAGCAAGTATGCACCGGGTAGTATCAAAATCGCCAGGGAAGCCAGACGCCAGTCCTGATAAAAAACTACGAAAACCAGGCCAATCATCGTAAAGGAGTCTTTCAGGAAACTGGTAATTGCAGCAGAGACAGCTCCCTGTAACAAATTGACATCATTTGTTATCCGGCTCATCAATACACCGGTCGAACTCCTCTCAATAAATGACAGTGACATATTCTGAATATGATCGTACAGTTTTTGCCTCAGATCACTTATAATCTTGAGACCCACGTACCTCATCTGGTACCTCTGTCCCCAGTCACACAGGCTGCGTACCAGGAATACCGCCAGTACAATAAGAGGCAAAATTTTGAGCATCATTACGTTTTTCTTAACAAATATTCCATCCATTACCGGTTTCACGAGGTAAGCTGTAAGACCTGATAAACTGCCAACTATCGCCATAAGTACTATGGCAATTGACATGCGAAACCAGTACGGTTTAACTAGGTTCAAAATTCTTGTTAGTAATTCCATGATTTAGATATTCTATTCCACGCTTTCGGAAAGATTTCGAGATCTATTTTTTCTCTGTATCTTCCAGCTTAATCGCTTCATCGATAAGCATAATCGGAATATCATCCTTT
>QMLL01000171.1 GCA_003646715.1 Deltaproteobacteria bacterium | reverse complement strand
GGAGGAATCACAAAGCCCATCTCCTGGGCAAGCTGCTGCCGCACTATTCGTATCCTGTGGAGCAGATCACCGCTCTGATTTTCGTCCACAAGCGGAATTAAGCCAAAACCGACTTCCAGTTCTACCATGTCGAGAGAGGGTAACAAAGAATACCTGTCAGTGGTCGCATCTTCCGGAATTGCTTCTTCTTCCTCCGTGGTCTCTTTTTCAGTCTTTTCAGTCCTTGCTTTTTGCATCACGTGGCCAAGCCCGGCAAGAAGAACCGCCAGCAGGAAGAACGGTAGAAATGGGAATCCGGGAATCAGCGATATGCCGAATATTATCAGGGCTCCCACTATTAGCAGTCGAGGTTGAAAGGAAAACTGTTTTGCAAATTCCTTTCCCATGGTTGCCCCGGACGCAGCTCTACTCATAACCACGCCCGCGGATGTGGATATAATCAGTGCAGGGATCTGTGAAACAAGCCCATCACCAACTGTCAATAAGGTATAGTTCTGGAGTGCGGTATGGATATCCATGTGGTTTTGAAGCACTCCGATTAGAAGACCACCAAAAATATTTACGAGAGTGATTAAAATTCCTGCTATTGCGTCGCCTCTAACAAACTTGCTCGCACCGTCCATCGTTCCGTAAAAATCTGCTTCTCTGGCAATCTCTTCACGTCTCTTCCTGGCTTCGTCTTCCCCTATGAGGCCGGCATTTAAATCGGCGTCAATGCTCATTTGCTTTCCAGGCATGCTGTCCAAGGTGAACCGCGCTGCAACTTCGGCAATTCGTTCGGTTCCCTTTGTGATGACCACAAAGTTGACAATTACAAGGATGACAAACACCACCATGCCTACCAGATAATTTCCTCCAACCACGAAATGTCCAAATGCCCTGATTACCTTACCTGCCGCAAGCGCACCTTCGTGACCGTGAAGTAAAATAAGCCGTGTGGTGGCAACGTTAAGCGATAATCGAAACAAGGTTGTTACCAGCAGTATGGTTGGAAAGAGGTAAAAGTCGAGCGGCTGTAAGGTGTATATGGCGGTTAACATGATAATGATGCTCAAAGTTATATTCAGCGCCAGGAGAACGTCCATCATGGTCTGTGGCAACGGAATAACCATGATTAAAAGAAGCCCTAACACTCCCACAGCCATGAACGTATCACTGTCGATGGCCAGTCTGATGCGTTGCCAATTTGTTCTCTGTTCTATACTTGCAGCTGGTGCTTTCAATTCTTAACCCTTATCTTCACTTAAATAGTTTTGTTATTAAGCCTGTAAACGTATGCCAGTATTTTAGCTACAGCCTGGTATAGTTTTTCGGGTATGGTAGTGTTCAATTCCACTTCTTTGAAAAGAATCTGGGCAAGGGGTTTGTCTTCCACGATCGGAATCCCGTGAGCCTTGCCAATCTCCCTGATCTTTTCCGCCAGACGCCTCATTCCTTTGGCAACAACTCTGGGTGCCTCCATTTCGTCCTTGTCATATTTAAGAGCAACAGCAATGCGTGTGGGGTTGGTTATTATCACGTCAGCTTCAGGGACTGCCGCCATCATCCTTTTCCGGGCCATCGATTTTTGTATGGCTCTGATCCTTGCTTTTATAAGAGGGTTACCTTCTATCTGTTTGTACTCTTCTTTCACTTCCTGTTTAGTCATCATCTGGTCTTTTTCGAACTGCCATCTCTGGTAAAAATAGTCCAGAAGTGCAAGAATCAGCATTACTCCTGCAGTCTTGTAAAAGATTTTGAAAGAAACCTTACAGATATAAATCAAAATGGTACGCAAATCCGTGTCAAAAAGGGGCAGCAAGAGCTCCTTTTCATTCTTGACAACCTTGTAAGCAACGTATGTGACTATACCCAGCTTGGCCATGGATTTCACCAGTTCAGCAAAGGATCTCAATGAGAAAAGTTGTTTGAAGCCATTAAGCGGATTAATTTTGGAAAAGTCAGGTTTTATAGGCTGAAATGAAAATATTCCTCTTACCTGGACATAATTCGAAAAAATGGCAGCCAGAAAGACTGTAATTGCCACCGGCGCGATCATTAACAGGGAAGTGTTCACGACTTTGAGGAAAAGGTGGTAATTGAGATTCCCGGTATCAACAAAGAGACTAGAATCACCAAGCAAAACACGCAACAACACATAATTTTGGTGGTAAACATAGCTCGCGGAAAAATAGAGAGCGGTAGCTCCCAGCAGGATTATAGCTACTGAAGGTATTTCCCTGCTTTTCGCTACCTGTCCCTTTTCCCTGAGTTCGCGCCTTCGTTTTGGGGTTGGTTTTTCTGTTTTGTTTTGGCTACCAGGCATTTACTTTTTTCTCTTAAAAACTTCTCAGTGAACAAACACAAGGTTAAAGTATTTATGAATGCTTAAAATGATCTTGCCCATACGTGGTCCGAGTAGCTCAATTGTCAGTCCCAAAAATAGGAACCCCAGGAATATCGTGAGCGGAAAACTCGATATCAGTATGTTGATCTGGGGCACAGTTTTCGCGATAATTCCCATTGCTACCTGAGTAAACAAAAGAACTGCCACAACTGGAGCTGATATTTGCAGAGCTATTACAAACATCTTATATGAAAGCAGCCTGACACCATTGAATGTGGTGGCATTTACGATAAATGATCCGGGAGGTAGAAGTGTAAGACTTTTTACTAGGGCGTTAATGACGATGTAGTGAGCGTTCACAGCAAAGAAAACCAGCATCGCAATCAGATAAAACCACTGGCTCAGAATGGATAGTTGAACGCCTGATTGAGGATCAAGAATGTTGGCTATGGAAAAGCCAAAGTGATACCCGATAAACTCACCGGAAATCTGAAAAATTGCCAGAACGAGTCTTGTTATCAGTCCCCAGAAAATGCCAAGCGTTACTTCCCCCAAAATGGCTATTACAAGACTAACTAAATTGTGAGTTACTTTAGCCGAAGCTGATGTCGGAACCAGTTGAAATAAGCAAAAGGTAAATGCGATGCACAGCAGCCCTTTTACAACTGGTGGGATTGTCAGATCGCTGAAAAAAGGTACCATAAACAGGACAATGCTCACGCGTATTAAGAGAAACAAGAAAGCTATCATCTGTTGTGTTTCTATGTAGATATTCATCGTTTCAATAAGTTACCTCAACCATTGAGGAAAATTTGTATAAATGTTCACGGTAAACTGGATTAGTTTGTTTAACATCCATGGTCCGAAAAAGATCAGGCACAGAAAAGTAACAACTATTTTTGGTACAAATGTCAGGGTCACTTCCTGTATCTGTGTGACAGCCTGGAATATGCTTATGATGAGTCCCACGAGCAAACCGATTCCCAGTATTGGAACAGAGACCCACAACATAACTTCTATAGTGCTTCTAGCAATTCCCATTATCATTCCGACGTTCATTACCTTCTCCGGTTACGGTTTTTCCCGTTTTAATAAAAGCTTTTTACCAGCGAATCGATAACGAGGTACCAGCCATCGGCTAGCACGAATAACATGAGTTTAAAGGGCAGAGAAATCAGCACCGGTGGTAACATCATCATTCCCATTGAAAGAAGTACACTGGCAACCACCATGTCAATTACCAGAAATGGCAGATAAATCAGAAAACCTATTTGAAAAGCTGTTTTAAGTTCACTAATCACGAATGCCGGGATAACTGCCGAGAGCGAAACAGACTCCAGGTTCTCGGGTTTGCGCTTGTCTTTAATTTTAAGGAAAAGCATTAAATCCTTTTTTCTGGTCTGGTGAATCATAAAGGCCTTTATGGGTTTTATAGCCCTTGTTAGAGCTTCTTTTTGTGTTATCTGGTCAGCCAGATACGGGTTGATGGCCTGCGTTTGGATTTGCTTCCAGACCGGTGTCATGATGAAAAAAGTGAGAAAGAGTGCTAAACCAACGATGATTTGATTGGGTGGCGATTGCTGAGTCCCAATTGCATGTCTCAAAAAAGAGAGCACCACTGCCAGTCTGGTGAAAGAGGTCATCATCACGAGAATTGCGGGTGCCAGGGAAAGTACCGTGAGTAAAATAACAATTTCAATGGCTGTGGAGAATCTGCCTTTGTCTTCGCTATCCGGCACGGTTACTTTTATACCCGGAAGATTGTAATCTGCTGCCGTGGCCTTGGCTCTAGCCATAATGCCCAGAAAACAAGAGGCTACTAAAACTATGATAAGGCATTTTCTTATCATGCCTTGGTCTCCTCTTTAGGTTTCGGAATAGAAAAGTTCATAAATGTTCTCAGTTTTTCCTGGAAATTTTTTCCTGGGATTTTCTTGTCCATAACTTGAGATCCTGTTTCCAGTTCAAGGTCTTCAATCGCGATATCCGTTAAGAAAGTGATGTTGTCCTGTGAAATTCCTAGGAGAAACGCTTTGTTTCCCACCTGGTATAGAGCGATTACCTGTTTTGGCCCGATTCTGTGAGTGGAAATAATCTTCAGCAGCGCATTATCCCCTATTTTAGGAGACATGTTCGATAACTTCTTTAAAAGAAAGGCCAGCGCGAAAACCAGGGTGAGCACTATTGCCAGACCTCCTATCATTTTTATTATTGCGCTGCCAAATTCTATAGTCTGTGCATTCATCTCAATCTCTGTTTTGTAAATGGTATTTCTGCCAATTAAACCTGATTGTTATCTGAGTTGCTGAACTCTTTCCATGGGACTAATTATGTCCGTTAAACGAATGCCAAACTTTTCGTTCACTACCACAACTTCGCCCCGGGCAATCAATTTGTTGTTAACGAGTATTTCCATGGGTTCACCGGCCAATTTGTTCAATTCGATCACTGACCCTTGCCCCAGTTGAAGCAGATCATTGATGAGGAGCTTTGTTCTCCCAACCTCCACTGAGACTTCAAGAGGAATGTCAAGAAGGAAGTCGAGGTCTCGTTTGATACATTTCTCATCTTTTTCATTTTTTATCTGTTCGAAGTCGTGGGCGCTGTC